>CACYDF010000131.1 GCA_902773085.1 uncultured Erysipelotrichaceae bacterium | reverse complement strand
TTGCATGTTAGATCCCATAAGGGCTCTTTTACCATCATCATTTTCCAAGAATGGAATACAAGCAGCAGCAACTGAAACAATTTGTTTTGGACTTGCATCAATATAATCTACTTCTTCAGTAGGAACAGATATATATTCACTATTAAATCTAACTGAAACAATGTCATCAACAATCTTGTTATCTTCAACATGAACGTTGGCTTGAGCAATCTTGTGATTTCTTTCATCATTTGCACTAAACCAAACAACATGTTTAGGATCATTATCAATTACACGGTTATTAACAGGTCGATATGGAGTTTGGATAAAACCAAATTCATTAATCTTTGCATAACAAGATAAATTTGAAATTAAACCAATATTTTGACCTTCAGGAGTTTCGATTGGACAAATTCTTCCATAGTGAGTTGGATGAACGTCTCTAACTTCATCGTTTGCCCTATCTTTGGATAAACCACCTCTACCTAAGGCTGAAAGTCTTCTCTTATTAGTAAGTTCAGCAAGAGGATTAGTTTGATCCATAAATTGGCATAATGAATCAGAGTTGAAGAACTGTAATACAACAGCAAGAAGAGATTCAGTATTAATTAGTGAAGATATTGTAACTTGATTGTATTCATTGACAGTCATCTTGTCATAAATACTCTTTTTCATCTTTATTAAACCATTTCTAAATTTCTCTTGGATAAGTTCACCAACACATCTGACTCTCTTATTTCCAAGGTGGTCAGTATCATCAATTTCACCAACTCCATCAACAAGATTTAACATATATGATAAAGAAGCAACAATATCAGATACAGTAATATGGTATAAGTCATGAGTTAAATCACAACCGATAATATTAACAGTCTTATTAGCATCTTCTGGTGAAATGACTTTTACAATATTGACAGTAGAATGTGTATCTAAGTCAGCATTGCAAGATAATCTCTTTGAATGATGTTCGTTTTTCTCAAAAAACTTTTCTTTTTGAAGTTTTAATACATCATCAACAGAAAGTCTTGTTCCACTAGAAAAGACAACTTCACCATCTTTAGAAATTAAATCTTCAGCAAGAACCTGATTTGGTAATCTATTATATATTGCTAATTTTTCTTTAATTTTGAATCTACCAGCACGACCTAAATTATAATGTTCATTTTCAAAGAATCTTTGTCTTAAGATAGTTGAAGCTTGTTCAGGATTATATGGTTCACCTGGTCTAAGCCTATTATAAATATACTTAATTGCTTCTCTATTTCTTTCAGCAACTGATTTAGTTTCATTAACATGATTCTTTTCAATAGCCCAGTTAAGAAGATCACAATCACCAAATAAACCTTTTAATCCAGTAACTGGAATAGTCTTATCATCATTTTCATTTGCACGAATATTTTCATATTCTTGATCAGAATCACTTACTAAACCTATTGATCTTAATAATACTAAAGCAGGGATTTTCTTTTGCTTATCAATTCTAACTGATAAATAATCTCTTGTATCAGTTAAATATTCAAGCCAGAATCCATGAGTTGGAATAATATCAGATCCATACGCAACAGAAATTTCACCTCGATCAGAACCAACCTTTTTAACAGTTATTTCATCTGCTTTTCTTGACACATATGCACCAGGTGATCTAATAAGTTGAGATGCAATACATTTTTCACTACCATTAATAATAAAAGTACCACTTGGTGTCATTAATGGGAAATCACCCATAAAGACATCATCTTCTTGAATAGTACCATCAGTAATAGTTAATTTTAAACGACAATATAAAGGAGCAGAATAAGTGATATTTGAAAGTTTGCATTCAAAATAATCATTCTTAGGCTCTCCCCATTTGCTT
This sequence comes from uncultured Erysipelotrichaceae bacterium, assembly GCA_902773085.1. GTDB lineage: Bacteria > Bacillota_I > Bacilli_A > RFN20 > CAG-288 > Enterosoma. Next base: position 10,651 of record CACYDF010000131.1, on the reverse strand, counting down.
TTTATAAATTCAAGTTTCATTACCCTATCGGATTCAACTATTCTTCCACGGGTATCAACATTTGATGAAATTGGAAAAGCATCGTTAAATGCTTCATCAATACCTTTGTCGATAAACCACTTGAATGAGTTTAATTGAACCTCACATAAATTAGGTAATAAAACATTACTGGATGATTTAGAAAAATCAATTCTTCCAGTACTAGTTTTCTTATATTCAGATAATAATTTTTTTATTTCTAAGTTTTCAGCCATAATAATTCTCCTTTTAATTTTTAAGTTGAATATCTATATAAAATAGATTCTAACCCCTAGATATTAATCTAAGGGTTAGACTAATGAGAAAACTAGATTATTTGATTTCAACTTCTGCACCAGCGGCGACTAATTCTTTTTGAATTGCTTCTGCTTCAGATGGAGAAATCTTTTCTTTTACTGGAGCTGGAACAGCATCAACAATTTTCTTTGCGTCCATTAAGCCTAAGCCAGTGATAGTTTGAACAGCCTTAATAACTGGAACCTTGCTAGCTCCAAAACTCTTAAGGATAACTGAAACTTCACTTGGAGCAGCTCCACCAGCAGGAGCAGCAGCTCCACCTGCAGGAGCAGCAGCTGCAGCAGCAGCTTTAACACCAAATTCTTCTTCAATTGCTTTTACTAAGTCCATAACTTCAACCATGGACATTTCTTTTAATCCAGAAATTACATCTTCTTTTTTTAATTTAGCCATTTTAATTTTCCTCCTATATGGTTTTAATTAATTAATAATCTACTTAATTGTTTCAGCATATGCTTTAAATGTTAGAGCAATTTGAACTAGTGGTGAAGTTAGAGTTGAGAGTAAAACAGATAAAGCATTTTCTTTGCTTCCAATTGTTGCATACTCTTTGATCTTGGCTTCATCACAGTAATTGCCATTTAAGACACCGCCTTTGATTGAAAAGTTCTCTGAATGAGTGTTTGCAAAATCTCTTAGTTGAACTAATCCTGCACCTTCTTGATCTGAAATTACGATTGCTGAAGGTCCTTTAAAAACAGGGGCAAGTTCTTTAAGCTCGTCTTTTTCAACAGCTTTCTTTAAAAGAGTGTTTTTCTCAACAAATAGTTTTGCACCATTTTCTTTTAAAGAATGTCTTAAAGAAGAGATTTCACCAACAGAGATGCCAGAATAAGAAACAACTACAACAGTCTTTGACTTTGTAAGAACGCTGTTAAGTTGTGAAACTTTTTCTTTCTTTTCTGCGAGTGTGTTAGCATTCATGTGATTCACCTCCTTTTTTTGGTGTATAACAACAATATACTTTTGACTATTTTTTCCTGGGTAACAAATTAAGCATTAAGCAGTTACTGTCTTAGGTATATTGATTCACCTCTTAAATAGCTAATTTAATAGCTGGTCCGTATGTACTTGAAATCGTACAACTAATAATATAAGTGCCTTTTACAGCAGATGGTTTAATCTTATTGACAGTTTCAATAACTGCCTTGAGATTATCAGCTAGTTTCTTTTCAGTAAATGATGATTTACCAAAATTAACAGCTAAGTTCCCATCTTTATCATTTCTATATGAAATCTTACCGTCTTTAATTTCTTTAACTGCTTGACCAATGTTAGGTGAGACAGTTCCAGTCTTTGGATTAGGCATTAATCCTTTAGGTCCTAAGACTTTACCCATCTTGCCAAGTGCTCCCATCATATTTGGCGTTGCAACAATAACATCAAAATCAAACCAGTTTTCTTTTGCAATCTTATCAAGTAAGTCTTGTTGGCCAACATAATCAGCACCAGCTTTTTTAGCTTCATCAACTTTATCAGTAATTGCTAAAACTCTTGAAGTCTTACCATTACCGTGAGGAAGAGAAATAGTTCCTCTAAGTTGTTGGTCTGCTTGTTTTGGATCAATGTTTAATTTGAAAGAAACATCAACTGATTGATCAAATTTAGCTTTTGCAGTTTTCTTAACTAAATCGCAAGCTTCTTCGATTGAATATTTTTTTCCTTTCTCAATTAAAGAAAGAGATTCTTTATATTTCTTTGATAACTTTTTCATGCTCTACTACCCCGTTACTCAACAATGCTTATTCCCATTGATTTAGCAGAGCCTTCTACACATCTCATTGCTGCCTCAATAGAATCAACATTTAAATCAGCCTTCTTGTATTCAGCGATTCTTTTAACATCTGCTTTAGTAATTTTACCAACAGTGTTTTTTGGATCGCCACCTTTGTCAGTACCCTTTCTTCCTTTGTCCAAGCCAGCAGCTTTTAAAATAAGAAATGTAACTGGAGTTGTTTTGAAAGATAAATCAAATGTTCTATCTTCATAAATTGTTAATACACAAGGAACTACTTCACCTTGTCTATCCATTGTTTGTTGGTTAAAAGTTTGACAGAACTTTCCACCAATACCATAAGGACCAAGTTTTTGTCCTAATTTTGCTGGGTTAGCATCGCCACCTTCGGCTCTAATAATCATAACCCTTGTGATTTTTTTATCAGCCACGGTATTACCTCCTAATTTGAATACGTGCTTGTGGTACTTAGCTTTCACCTGCTTCCCACTAACTTATAGATACTATTTGCCTAAAAAAGCGCATAATATCCCTAACCCATCTATTATATATATAAGGATAAGGAAATGCAAACATTTTTTTTGAAAAATTCATGCCTGATTTTTATTCTTGTAAACATTGATAATTCCAAAATCTTTTTAACCATTTATTCCATAAATAATTATTTCAATTAAAAATAGTACAAATTAGTGCTAGATTTTTTTACTTTCATATATTTACAATATATGATATACTATTTTAGGAAAACAATAATGACTTCAATGAACAAAGAAAAATACAACCTATTTAATATTGAATATGAAACATGGCATGATATTTGTCAGATTTATTTTTCAAATGAAAAAATAAGTAAAAAATTACAGACTTCATATTTGCAATGGTTTCCTCTTTCAAAATTATCTGAAGAAGAAATAGCATATCTTTCTAGTGAATCTTTTTTTGATAAGTACATAAAAAATGGAGCTTTCTTCTTATTTGAAAAAAGCAGATTAAGAATGAAAAATTACATCACAAAAAATGATGGAAGTTTTCGTGATGCAACTTTAGTATCTCCAATTCTATTTTTAGTATTACAAACAATTGGAAAGAAAATTTCCAAACTATACACTATAAATAGGAAAGATAATATTGATGTATTTTATGGAGGCAATTATAAACTTCTTCAACCCTACTATAAAAACGAATATAAAGATTTTTTAAATTGTATTGATGAAAATAGTGTTAACTACAAGTACTTCATTAAAACCGATTTATCAAGTTTCTTTAAAAGCATAGATGTTAATATGCTAATTGAAAAAATAGATCGCCAGTGCAATAATAAATTTGATCCATCTAACTTATTATTTCTAAAAGAATTTTTGCTATATTGTGGTAATAACAAATTCCCACTAATTGAAAATTCTGTTGCCTCTTCATTTTTATCTACTGTTGTTTATCTAGATGATATTGATTCTAAAATGGAGAATGAAATTATCCCAAACATTCCTCAAATTACAAAATTCAAATTAATCAGATATGTAGATGATTTATATATTCTTTTTACTTGTGATGAAAAAGATAAATCTCATATTTATAATCAAATTATTAGTGAATACTCATCACTATTAAAAGAATCTCACCTATCTTTAAATTCCAAGAAATGTCTACTTGGTTTAACTAAAAATATTGATGATGTCATTAAGAAATCTTTATATGATGATGAATTTAATAATCTTGATTCACTTGATGATATTCTCTCATATGATTTGTTTAATAAATTCTTAGTTGAACTTATTAAATCAAATGACAATAATTCTTTAGTTTATAAAAAATACTATGAATTAATTGATAGTGCTTTTGAAAATGCAAGTAATAATCTTGCACCATCTGAAGTCTATAATTATTTCATATATAGTAAAAATGATATCCCTGAAAAATCTAAAACTAAAATTATAAATTCATTAACTACTCTTTTTGAAAAGAATCCAGCTTTTATTGACTTTGATCCAAAAAGACTTACTATTTTAATTATTAAAACTAAAGATGAATCACTAATTAAAAAATTGCTAAATAGGCTTTTAACAAAAGGAAGTAAAGAAATATTAAATTCATACGATATTATTTCATCTCTAACTTACTTAATGCAAACTAAATTTAGTCATAATGCATTAATTCAAATATTAAGTGAACAAATTCCTGAATTTAAAAACTATTACTTAGATTATTGCCATAACAGTTTTATGAAAATATTTAATGATAAAATGGTGAATCAATATATCGATGTTATAGATGAACAAGTAATTCCATACTACCTTTATTATTTATATGTTATCGAAGATGGTAGATTTAATAATTTGAATAAGTATAGATATTATAAGAATTTCTTTATTTCTTATACTGCATGTTTGGAAAGAAAGATCAAGAAAACATCTACTCCAAGATATGATGATTTTAAAAAAGATTCTTCATTAATTTCTTTCTATAAGTCTATTGATAACTCATCAAAGATAATTGAAGAAACATTTACTAATAAGAATATAGATAACAATATAGTTTCTCTTTCTTTAAAGAAAAAAGAAATCAATAAATCCATCTCTGATTTGAAGAAACTAATTAAAGAAATAACTAGTTCAAAATATAACTAGTTTTTGACACTGGATATTTAATTTTGTAAATATGTTATACTCTTAATATGTTACAAATTAAAAATGTTGTAAAAAAATTCGGTGAAAAATTAGCTGTTGATAATATATCTTTAGATATTAAACCAGGCGAAGTTTTTGGTTTGCTTGGCCCAAATGGTGCTGGTAAATCAACAACTATAAAAATGATTACTGGTATTCTTAAGCCAAATGAAGGAGACATCTTTATTGATGATTTTTCAATTATTAAAAATAATATCGAAGCAAAAAGACTAATAGGCTATGTACCTGATTCACCTGATATGTTTTTAGGACTACGGGGTATTGACTATCTTGCTTTTATTACAAGTGTATATAAATTAAACAAAGACGAGACTGAAAAATATATTAAAGAACTTTCTACTGCTCTAAATATATATAATGATTTAAATTCTTTTATCAGTGAATATTCTCATGGAATGAGACAAAAAATATTCATTATTGGTGCTTTACTTCATAAACCAAAATATTTAATCCTTGATGAACCTCTTGTTGGTCTTGATCCTGCATCATCTCACTTAATCAAAGAAATAATGAGTGATGTTACTAAAAATGGTAATAGTGTTTTATATTCCACTCATGTACTAGATGTTGCTGAAAAGGTATGCGATAGAATCGGTATTATTGATAAAGGAAAACTTCGATTTGCAGGAACAATCGATGAACTTAAAAAGAAGCAAAATAGAAATGTTGATCTTGAGAATTTATTCTTACAATTAACTAGTGAACAATGAAAGACTTTTTTATTTTAGTTAAAGCCCTTCTTGCTGCTAATGTTAAAGTTACACCAGCAAAAAAGCAAAAAAATAATAAATCACCTCACTATCTAAGATCACTTATTATTTCAATGCTATCTGCATTCTTTGTTGCAAATCTTTATATTATTTTATCTTCAGTTGCAAAATATGTACTAATTGATTCTATGGATGTTAGTTATCAGTTAAAGCAAGAAACTTTATCTAACTTCTTTTTAACTGGGTTATCTATTTTTATAGTTGCATATTTATTAATGGTAACTTTGCAATCTTATTCGACCTTCTTCCCTAGAGAAAATGAATTTATTTTATTTCTACCAATTGAAGGGAAGAGACTATTCTTTGCTAGATATTTTATTACATTTTTAACATCACTTGCTTTAATCGGCCCTAGCTTACTTGCTCATATAATATGCTATTTAATTTATACTGGAGCTGGAGTATTATCCTACTTTACTGGAATAATTTTTGCACTTGTCTTTTTTATTGCAGCCCCAATGATTGGTTATATTCTAATTATGGCTTCTATAAGGTTTTTTAAATTGTTTGAAAAGAAAAGAAACAAAGTTATTTTCTTCACTATTCTTATTAGTGTGACTATTATTTTATATGCAGGATTCTATTTAATATGTTATCTACCAATTACTACATATGATCATTATCAATTACTATTTAGTGTTACTAAATATTTATTCTGGATTGGCTACTTACCTAAACTGTTTATTGATTTAAATAGTTATTGGTACTTATTAGTCTTCTTTGCTTTTATTGGTCTTTTTATTAGTCTATATTTCTTAGCCATAAAAATATCTGACAAGTTTTATTCTTTATATCTTTCTACCAATGAAAAATCTAAAAGCAAACAAAAGAACAAAAATAGGGAAAAAGTTAATGACCAACTTATTAAAGAAAAACTTAGTATTACTGATAACGATTTAAAATCATACATCAAAAGAGAAAGAGGTAATATTAAAGCATATTTAGGTTATTATATTACTCAAACAATTGCCCCTTTATTTGCCCTAGCAATATTAACTGTTTTTTCTGTTTTTATTAAAACAATATTAGGCAGAATCTCTAACGAAGGATATCTAGATGGTAGACTTAATAATATTGCTCTTCTTGTTTCTACAATTCTTTTAAGTTACTCAGCAGGTGCAAACTCTTTAATTTTTGTTGGAGTATCAATTGAAAAAAGAAACTTTTATATGCTAAAAACATTTCCTATAGATAGGAAGAAATATTATCTATCTAAACTTATTACTACTTCTTTACTTTATTATCCAGTCGTTGTTATTTGTGGAATAATTATATCTATCTTTAATAAGTTTAATCCACTAGAAGCTATTGGAGTTATTTTATATTCTTCATCAATCTTTTTAATTTCTCAACTAATCTATTCTATCTTTGGATTTTTAAATCCCAATTTCAATCTGACCTTTGGTGCTACTAATCAAACAGTTGCTGCTAGAGGAACTGTCAAATATTCTTTCTATCAAATGGCAATTTCTTTTCTTGGTGATGAACCAGTGAATCTTCTTATCATTAGTGGAATATTCTTTGTAATATTTAATATCCCTGTTACTATAATGCTTTATGTATTAACTTTAGTAAATGGAGTAATTATCTTCTTTATGTCTAAATTAACTATGAAATCATTAGACTTTGCGTTTAGTAAAGAATTTAATATCTAATCAAATATATCCGAAGCAATATCTACTATTTCTTTTATTTTTACTATAGAAGAATCATCAAAAATTAATTCTTTAGTATATTCGTCAATTTTAGTAATGACCCCTGTTTTAATTTTATATTCATCAAAATGATAATAAGTTACTTTAACAAATACTTTTTCTTTAACTTTTAAAGAAAGAGCTTTAATTTTATCTTCTATTTCTTCAACTTTATTTTCATCTAAGTTCATAGGTTTATCTTTTTCAATAGTTGAAAAATCAACCATCTCATTATATCCAGTTAAAGCAGCAAAAGGAGCAAACTGAGCAGCTCTATTTTTCCTTGGCATCTTTAAATGATTAGATGGATAAGGATATACTACATCAATTATATCTTTATAATCATTCATGCCTTATGTCCACCTATTTCTTTATTTCTATCACGCAAAGTAGATTCTTTCAATAAAGATGATCCTTTAATTAAAGAATTCTTTCCATACTTTTTCAATATTTTCATTCTTACTATCTGAACTTTTCTTTCTTTGTCTGTATCAATAGTTGATTCAGATGAATCAGTTTCATCATTATCAAATAATGATAACTGATTAGATACATATAGATTTTTATTTTTAATAGGGATTGATGAACAACTAATTGTAATTCTCCTAACAAATAAATCTTTATTAATAATCTTATCGTAAATATTAAGTACTCCACTAATAATATCTGATGTATTTGATGTTGGTTCAATATGTATTAACCCTTTTGAATATTTTGGCTTTACTCTGCCTAAATAATCAATAATTAGATCCCCATCATATTTTTCATCATTGTATTCAACATCATAATCTATTACTAAAATAATAAAATTGGTGATGAGTTTTTTTTCGTATAATTCAAATGATATTTGATCAGCCATTTCGGAAGAAATAAGTCTAGCTTCACTAGCAAGATATGGTCTATGTAAAACTTGAGAATGAGAAAGAGAATGATCAGTTGGTTTATATTCTTTTACATCTTTCATTGTAGTAGATTCATACCCCCATGCATGGTCAATGATAAGTTCTGCATTAATTCCAAATTCTTTATATAGATAATCTTCATTTTTAAGAGAATATCTTGCTAAATCTCCCATTGTATGAATATCTTTCTTTTCTAATCTTTTTGCTATTCCTCTTCCAATTCTCCAAAAAGCAGTTAAGGGTTTATAGTTCCAAAGTTCTTCTCTATATTTCATTTCATCAAGATAGGCAACTCTTACCCCATCATTATCTGGTTCCATATGTTTAGCAACAATATCCATAGCTACTTTAGCAAGATATAAATTTGTTCCTATTCCACAAGTTGCAGTAATCCCAGTTTCTTTTAGTACTTCTTTTACTAGCATCATCGTAAAGTCATGAGCAGTCATCTTATATAACTTTAAATAAGGTGTTAAATCCAAAAACACTTCGTCAATAGAATAAACATGAATATCATCTTTTGACATATACCTTAAATAAATTTGATATATTTTAGTGCTGATTTCCATATACTTTGCCATCTTTGGTTTAGCAACTATAAAATCTATTTTTAAATTATCATCTTTAACTATTTCAGTATCATTAAAAGAAGATGCATAAAATTTTCTTTTATGAATTTTAGTTAATCTTTTTTTATTTTCATTATCTATTTTTTGCTTTACTTCAAATAGTCTTGCTCTTCCGCCAAGACCATATTTTTTTAAAGTTGGAGAAATTGCTAGACAAATAGTTTTATCTGTTCTTGTTTGATCTGCAACAACCAAGTTTGTAGTAAGTGGATTTAGATTTAGAAGTCTACATTCTACTGATGCATAAAACGATTTTAGATCTATAGCGGCATATATTCTATTGTTCATTACTAAAATATATTTTATCAAATTAGCAATAGTACTTCTTATAATACTTGGAATTGATAATGATACTAACAAGTTTTATATAAAAAGATTAAGTAAAATTAAAAACATCATTGTCCTTGAAAAAAAGCTTCACTAAAAAGGAAATGGAAGAGTTTAATCGAATCATAAAAAGGGATGTTGAATATTATGAAGTACCGACTATTAGAGTAGAAGTTAAATTTAATATGGAAGGGAAAAAACAATTACTTCGCTTAGATTCCTTCCCAAGGGAAGTATCAGAAAGAGGAAACACTTTTGTTTTTGATGATAAAGAAGATAATATTGTAGACTTTCTAAAATAAATTGGATGTGGCTTTACAACAAATAATGAATCTATTAAAGAAAAATTAAGTTTTTATCATTGTACAAACTATAGTTTTTAACAGGTAAACTACTATAAACATTTATTGTTTCAATTTGCAATTTTGATTTACCAAAAGTTTTTTCAGCACCTTTTAATATTTATCCCATAATTAAATTGAGTAATACAAATATCATTTCATATCAAAACTTATGAAGTTTGTTATTGTAATACCTTCTCAAGTAAAACTTACTTTAAATGATATAATATTTTTATGATTAAAAAAGAAGTTTTGCTTTTTGATATTACAAAATTTTCTCTCGACTATCTATTACAATCAAAGTACTTAAACAAAGATAACCTTTCTGATCTTTCTAAATATAAAAATGAAGAAGTTAAAAAAGAAAAAGCATTATCATTAATTGTAAAAAAGAAATATGTTGGCAATTTCTACTTGAATCATTTTGGAAAGCCACTTTGTGATAATTTCTTTTTTAGTATTAGTCACTCTAATGATTTTCTTGTGTTTATTAAAGATGATAATCCTATCGGGATTGATATTGAAAAAATAAAAAATGTTAATGAAGATTTAATTAACTATATTTCATCTGATGTTGAAAAAACATATATTAAGTCAGATAAAAATTTTTTTGAAATTTGGACTAGTAAAGAATCATTAATAAAACTTGTCGGAACTACTTTGAACAATAGAATCAATGAGATATCATCTTTACCTCTAAATGATTTTAAATACTTTGACAAGAAAAAATATTACAGCAAAACAATATCATATAAAGACTATATAATTACTGTTTCTAGTTTCACTGATTCTCCTTTTAAACTTGAAATAAAAGAAATAACTGATTTATAAATTTTTCTTTCTATATTGCAGTTTGCTAGTTTCAATATTAAATACAATAATAAAACAAAAAAGTTTTGATTTTAGTCCCTTCGTGATGAATTTAAGTATTGAATTTGCTTTCAATATTGACAGCTCAGTGGTAAATTTACACTTTTTTATACCGAATCAGAAGACACTTTTACACTTTTTTAAGGGGAATCACAAACAAGTTTTACATCTTTTGATGAAAAATCCATCTATTTGCATTAACGATTTAATAAGAAAATAGGGTTAAAATTATTAGTATTTCCTTATTACTAGTTAAAGCCACCTTATTCAATATTTATTGACTTTCACGATTTTGCCGTTTTATAAGTTTATATATATATAAACTTTAGAAACTTGATTAGAATAAGGTTATTAGTTCTTCTT
>CACYDF010000130.1 GCA_902773085.1 uncultured Erysipelotrichaceae bacterium | reverse complement strand
TCTGATTTTGCTTTACTTTATAGAAGTAATTATTTATCAAATTCTTTAGAAAAACAACTTGTTAAAAATGCAATTCCATATGAAGTATATGGAGGTATGAAATTCTATGAAAGAAAAGAAATTAAGGATACTCTTGCATATTTAAAAATACTAATTAATCCTAGTGATGATATGTCATTTTTAAGGACTTTATCTGCACCAAGTAAAGGAATAGGAGAAGTTACTTTATCTAAGGCAAAAGATATTGCTAGAGAAAAAAATATTTCCTTAATGGAAGTCTTTTCTTCTGATGAAATAAAACTTTCTTCAAATGCTAAAAAAGCCATCGATTCGTTCTTAGAAATATATAATAAAACTATTAAAGATAATATTGATGATTATGAAGTAATAGATAACTATTTTACTTCATTAGGCCTACCTTCATATATAGATAATCTTGATAAAGCAGATAAAAATAAAAACGATTTATTTTCAAGTGGTAATGAAAGAAAAGAAAACTATTTAGAATTCATTAATGAAATCAAAACCTTTTTAGAAGAAATAAATATTGATTATGAAGGAAATGAAAGTAAGAATACTCTTTCTGAGTTTGTAAATAATATTTCACTTCAATCTAGCCAAGATTTAATTAAAGATGATAACTCTCTAATTCTATCTACTTGCCATGTTGCTAAAGGATTAGAGTTTAAAGTAGTTTATCTTTGCGGTGTTAATGAAGGCATCTTTCCAACCTCATATTCAATCAATGAAACTGATCCAAAATCTCTTGAAGAAGAAAGAAGACTTTGTTATGTTGCTTATACTAGAGCAAGAGAAAGACTAGTGATATCAACATATAAACTAGGTACTCGCCCAGGAAGTGTATATGTCCCTTCACGATTTATAAAAGAAAGTGGATTAGAAAGTTACAACTTTAAAAGAAGTATTGATAATGGTAATAACCCATTTTCCTCTGTTTATAGCCCAAGTAACTTTATTGGTGCTTCGTCTCTTTTGAATGATAAAAAGAAAGTAGATTTATATCATATCGGTGATAGAGTATCTCATGAAAAATATGGTCTAGGGTATGTTGTAGACCTAGATAAAAATGTCGTTGTGATAAATTTTGATGCCCAAGAAGGTTTAAGAAAATTTGTTATTGATGCACCGCAGTTAAAAAAATATGGAGAATAATATGGATTTAGAAAAAGAAAGAATAGAGCAGCTTAGAAAGAAATTAGATGAATGTAATTATCAATATTATGTTTTAGATAATCCGACTATTTCTGATTTTGAATACGATCAGTTAATGGAAGAATTAATGAGACTTGAAAAAAATAGGCCTGATTTATTTTCACCTATATCACCATCAAATAGAGTGGGTGGAAAAGTCCTTGATGGATTTAAAAAAATCAAACATAAGAAGTTCATGCTTTCTATTGGTGATGTCTTTAATGAAGAAGAACTTTATGCTTTTGATGAAACCATTAGAAAGATACTTAAGTGCGATAAAGTTGAATATGTATGTGAAGTTAAAATTGATGGACTTGCTTGTTCAATTGAATATATTGATGGTAAGTTTACACTTGCTTCAACTAGAGGTGATGGAACTATTGGTGAGGATGTTACAAATAATGTTTTAACAATCAAGTCAATACCTCTTCAAATTAGTGATAAAAGAGATATTGAAATTCGTGGTGAAGTATTTATGCCAAAGAAGTCTCTTATTAGTTGTAATAAAGAAAGGGAAGCAAGTGGTGAACCACTTTTTGCAAACTGTCGTAATGCTGCTTCTGGATCACTTAAACAACTTGATTCTTCTATTACAGCAAAAAGAAAATTAGATGCTTTTTGGTATTATGTTCCTGATGCTACTTCTTTAGGTTTTACAAAGCATTCTGATACTTTAGATTATCTTGCAACTCTTGGAATCAAAGTCAATGATCAAAGGCAGGTTGTAAGTGGTATTGATGAGGTCATTTCTTATATGCATAAAATGTCTGAAATTAGACCAACACTACCTTATGATATTGATGGTCTAGTTATCAAAGTAAATGATATGACAAAGTATGATGAAATAGGCTATACCATGAAAGTTCCTAAATGGGAGATTGCATATAAGTTTCCACCTGAAGAACAGATTACAAAAATAGAAGATATTGAAATAAGTGTTGGTAGAACTGGTAGGGTTACTCCAACTGCTATTCTTCTTCCTGTAAGAGTTTCTGGTTCGCTTGTCTCCCGTGCGACTTTAAATAATATTGATTTTATAAATGAAAAGGATATTCGTATTGGAGATTATATTTCTTTACATAAAGCAGGAGATGTTATTCCTGAAGTTGAAAAAGTAATTTTAGAAAGAAGAGAAGAAGGACTAACAAAATATTCTCTACCAAAAGAATGCCCATTTTGTCATCATGACTTAGTTAAAAAACAAGGTCAGACTTACTGTATAAATGATTTATGCCCCTCAAGAAGAATAAATGCCTTAATTCATTTTGCATCAAAAGCCGGAATGGACATAGTTGGAATGGGTGATAAACTTATTGAACTTCTTTTTAATGAAAATCTTCTTAGTTCAATTCCTGATTTTTATCTTTTAAAGGACCATCAAGAAGAATTAATGCTTCTAGATGGAATCGGTCAAAAGACTTGTTTAACTTTATTTGAAAAGATAGAAGAGAGTAAAAATAACGATTTATATAAATTAATATGTGGACTTAATATTGGTCTAGTTGGTAAAAAGACAGCCCAAGTTTTAGCATCACATTTCCTCTCTCTTGATAATCTTATTGATGCAAGTGTTGAAGAACTTTCATCTTTACAAGATGTTGGACTTCTTACTGCTGAAAAGATTCATTCATTTTTCTTAGATGAATCAAATATTCAAATGATTAATAAACTTAGAGAATTAAATCTTAATTTTAATTCTTTATCTACTAAAAAAGAAATTAAAGATAATTTCTTTACTAATAAGAAATTTGTATTAACTGGTACTATATCAGTATCAAGAGAAGTTATGACAAAAAGAATTGAAGATTTAGGTGGAATAAGTTCTTCTTCAGTTAGTAAGAATACTGATTTTGTTCTAGCTGGTGAAAATGCTGGTAGCAAGCTTGATAAAGCGCAAGAATTAAATATAAAAGTTTTTTCAGAAGAAGAAATCCTTCCTTTGATTATTGAAGCAGAAGAAAGTAATTAATTATGAAATATGATTCGTTTATTTTTGATTTAGATGGAACTATTTGTAATACTTTAAAAGATATTGCTCACTCAGTTAATTATTCATTAAAGAAACATCATTATCCAACTCACAAATTAAATAAGTTTAAATCTTTTGTAGGTAATGGTTCAAAAAAATTAATTGAAAGATCTTTAAATAATGATTTAACTAATTATGAAAGTGTCTTTAATGTTTATATGAATAAATATCTTTCTAATCCAGTAAGATATACTAAACCATATAAACATATAAAAGAATTTTTATTAAAAGTTAAAAAAGAAGGAATTAAATTATTCGTTTTCACAAATAAACCTGATAGTCTTGCTAATCTTGTTATTAATAAGTTTTTTGGTCCAAATCTTTTTGATAAAGTTATTGGTATAAAAGAAAGTACGAAAGTTACTAAACCAGGTATTGAAGAATTTATTAAAGAAACAAAAGAATTTAACATTGATTTAAGCAATTCTCTTTATTTTGGAGATAGTGATGTTGATCTTTTTACTGGTATTAATTTAAAAGTAAAAGGGATATATTTAACTTGTTGGGGATATCAAGATTATAAATATTTATCTTCACTAAAAGAAAAACCTACAAAATATTTATTTAAACCTAAAGAGTTATTATCTCTTCTTTAAGTAAAAAAAAGAGGCTGTCTAGAGAACTTTAGTTTCTAAACAGCCCCATTTAATAATTAGATAAAAAAAGCACTTGTAAGCATGAAGTCAAAAATTCTTCTTTGAAAAATCAAGATTTTGTTATACTATATAAGTACCAGAGCAGAAGAATTCTCTTACGAAGTGATTTAGGAGCACTTCTTTTTTTAAACAACAATAAACACTAGAATTTGCGCAAAAGCACTTAATTTTCGCTACTAAATAATTTCGGTTCTTTTTTGATTTCTTGACTATATTCTCTGCAATATATGGCGTTTATAATGCATATATAAAGAAATTTAATAAAAGCGCTTGACAAGGGTGGTGGGTGGTGGGTGATAATATAGATGTATCAGTTAATAACTGAATATCAGTAAATGGGAGGAATTATTATGACTGATACATTAGTATTAAAAAGTGGCTTAAAAATGCCATCAAGTTTCGTTGAAGTTAAAGACGAGGAGATGGAGTATGTAGATGGTGGAATTATTACAGTTGCCGCAGTATGTGCTATTATTACTGCAGTTATAGCTGTTTTAGGGGCTTGCTATGGTGGGGGCTTTGCAATTGGTACCTGTATTAGGGATACATTCAATGTTCACAAAGTTAGTTGGGGTTTACAACTTATTTTACATATTGCTGCATTCTTAGTAGCACCTTGTGTAGGAAATGCTCTAGTTTTAGGAATAGTTAATGGTATTCAATCAAGATAAATACTTATATTGTCTATAATATGAAAGCACATGAAAAAAAGATTATTATTATCTCAAGTATTGTTACAATATCAATTATGG
>CACYDF010000129.1 GCA_902773085.1 uncultured Erysipelotrichaceae bacterium | reverse complement strand
TATTTTACAAGGTGCTGAAACAAATTTTGAAACAGATTTGTTTATGCCTTATATAAAAGAGATTGAGAATAAATCAAATAAAAAATATGAAGGTGAAAATAAAGTTGCATTCAATGTAATTGCTGATCATATTCGTTCTCTAACATTTGCTTTATCTGATGGTGCATCTTTTTCAAATGATGGGAGAGGATATGTTTTAAAAAGACTTGTTAGACGTGCAAGTCGATACGCTTCATCTTTAGGATTAAAAGATAATTCTTTATCTGAGTTAGTTCCTTTGGTTGTAAAAAATATGTCTCATTATTATCCATATTTAGAAAAGCATCAAGAGAAAGTTATGAAGATGATTTCTAATGAAGAGATGAAATTTTCTTCAACTTTGAAAAATGGAGAAAAGATTTTAAAAACATATTTAGAAGATTGCGATACTCTTTCTGGTGAAAAAGCATTTAAGCTTTCTGACACATATGGATTTCCTTTTGAATTAACTAAAGAAATAGTTTTGTCTCTTGGAAAGAAAATTGATGAAAAAGGATATAACAAAATACTTGAAGAATCTAAAGAAAAAGCAAGAACTTCGCGAGATAATAAGGCTTCATTTTCTAGTCAAAATAAGGACTTATTAGAATTCAAAGATAAGAGCACTTTTATTTATGAAGATAAAATTGTTAAATCTAAAATTATTGGATTATTTCAAGATGGTAAGAAGGTTGATTCGCTTGATGATGAAGGTGATGTAATTTTTGAAGAAACAAATTTTTATGCCGAAATGGGTGGAGAAGTTGCTGATGTTGGATATATAAAAAATGATAAGTGCGAATGTGAAGTTACTTCAGTAATTAAAGCAAATCATAGCCAACATTTAATCCATGTTAAGGTTTTATATGGCAAGATAAATGTTGGTGATATTTTTGAACAGACACCTGATTTTGAAGCAAGGACTTATATTAGAAAAAACCATTCTGCAACTCATTTATTACAAAAAGCACTTAATGAAATATTATCTAATGATATATCTCAACAAGGTGCTTATTATGATCAATATGGATTAAGATTTGATTTTAATTATAATCAGAAAATTTCCAGTGATCAGTTAGTAGAAATTGAAGAAAGAGTAAATGAAAAAATTAGAGATGGTTTAAAAGTTAAAGCTGAAATTATGAAGAAAGAAGAAGCTTTTAAGAAGCAAGGTCTGGTTCATTTATTTAATGAAAAATATGGAGATGAAGTTAGAGTATTATCGATGGGAAATTACTCTATTGAACTTTGCGGTGGATTACATGTTTCTAATACAAGTGATATTAATCTCTTTGTAATTAAATCTGAATTTAGTGTCTCATCAGGAATAAGAAGAATTGAAGCAACAACTTCTTTAAATGCATATCTATATTTAAAAGAACAACAAAAGATGATTAATGAATCTGCAGAAATTTTAAAACTAAATTCTCCTAAAAATGTTAGGTCAAAACTTTTTTCACTTCTTGAGGTAAATTCTTCACAAGCTAATGAAATAAAAAGATTGCAAGAAGAATTAACTAATTACATGATTGTTTCTTTAGAATCAAAGATAGAAAAAGTTAAAGGAGTCAGTCTTTTAATACATCAAGATAAGAATCTCACTCACCAACAACTTGATTCTCTTGCTCATAAACTTATTGATAAACATTCTTCTTTAGTTGTTTTTATTGTATCAAAAAATGATACTAAGTATGATTTAGTTTGTGGTAGCAGTGCTAGTAATATTAAAGCAGGTCAAGTTATTAAAGAAGTTGCACCATTACTTAGTGGTAGTGGTGGTGGTAGAGATGATGTTGCTTTTGGTGGTGCAACTGATATTTCTAAATTTAGTCAAATTAAAGAAAAGATAGTAAAATTTTTTATTAAATAATGGAAAAGAATATTTTAAGTATAGATCTAGGTAAACATACTTGTGGACTAGCTATTTCTAGAACAGGTATTTTATCTTCTCCTTTAAATCCTTTTACTATTTCTAATCTTAATTATTCTCCTTTGATTGATTATTTAATTAACCTTTCAAAAGTAGAAAAGATTGAAACAATTGTTATTGGATATCCTCTTTATCCGAGCGGAGATAAGTGCGAGATGACTAGCATTGTTGAAAAGTTTAAAGAAGACTTAGAAAAAGTATTTACTAATATTAAGATTGAATTTCAAGATGAAAGAGATTCAACTTTACAAGCCAGTGAATTTCTACACATGCAAGGAAAGAATTCTAAAAAACAAAAACAATATATTGATTCTGCAGCCGCCTGTGTAATTTTAGATAGATATATAAAAAAAGTTAATAAATAAATATACCGAATTAAGTTTTAAAAAAGACTTTTTTGTGGTATAGTATGAGTAATGGAAGAAGGGGAAAGATATGGTTCAAGTTAGGATTTGTGAATTAGTTGAAAAAAATGATTTAAAGATTGTTTCTAAGCCTTATGTAATTAAAGGTAAATTCATTGTTCAATACGTTAAAGGCGAGTGGAAATATAAAGTAGAAAAATATAAACAAGAAACTGTTGATGAAGATATCCCAATTGACTATACCAAAAACTACAATAAATATAAAAACACTTATCATATCTTAGGTGCATATATTGATGAAAAATGTGTAGGTTTTGCTTTAGTTGAAAGAGAATCTCGAACTAGATATTTATATGTTAAAGAAGTTAGAACAGATGCTAACTTTGTTAATCAAGGTATAGGAACAAAATTATTACAACACTGTTTTGATTTTGCTATTACTTCCGGATATAGAGGACTTTATACTGTAACTATTGATAATCATATTGATTCATGTAATTTCTATATTAATAATGGATTTAGAATTGGTGGAATTGATACTGAATATCATATGGGAAGTAAAAACGAAGGAAAGAAGGATATTATCTTCTATAGAGGGTGATTTATTAACTTATATTCAATAAAAAAATAGTATCAGGAAGAATTTCTTGATACTATTTTTAATATGTTTAATTTTTGATTAAAGAAGCCTAATATTACTTATCTTGAATCTTAGATAATCTAGGTGCTCTTGTAATTGTTGATTTAATATCTTCTTCAGTTATCTCAACTTCTTTACCACTTTCGATATAATTTCTAATTACACCAACAAGAACAAATGGTCTTACAAAAGTGAAATGAATAACTGTCCACAAATATAAAGCAATAACAAAAGCAAAGATAACATTAAAAATAGCTATATTCATTAGTTCTGGACTTAAATCATCAAAAGTATTTACCATTGCATCGATAATAGTTTGGCTGATACCCGAATTAAAGTGCAAGATTGTAAATGAAACCCCAAAAGAAATACCAGCGATAGCAATAAATGAAATAATTCCAATCACAACAACTCTTTTTGCATTTGCTAAAAGGGTACGACCTTTTTTGAAAAATAAAGCAAGTCCTTCAATTGCAGCTTTACCAGTTTTAAGATTACTTCTATAAAATACCCATGCAAGGCAACAATCCGATAAATAACCAATTAAAGTATTACTAATTGAATCAAGAATCGATTTAACAGTGTCAGCAGCTCCTCTATTACCAACAGTAGTCAATCTTGAAACATGATGGTTAATCATACCAACTGCACTTCTTATACCTTGACTTATTAAAAATAATACAGTAATTGATGCAAATCTACTCTTTGCAAGTTTAAATCCTTCAGAGACAACGTTTGTTGGAATCTCATTTGTTGTTTCGATTTTAGTTATCATTGCAACAATTGATGATCTAGCAATATTAGCAATGAATGTTTGATATAGGATAGTCAATATTACACCTATAACAAACCCAACTAAAAATCCAATAAATGAACCTTCATCTCCACCACCAATATTGATACCAATAATTGGGCCTCCAACTAGGAAACCAAAACCAATAATATCAATGAAAAAACATAAAATTATGAGTGGTAATAACTTTATATATATTTGTTTATTTGTGTACTTCTCTTTCATCTTAAAACTCCTTAAACATCACTTCAAAACTACATTTTTAATTATATCAAACTTTTAATTCTTTTTCCACTTCCAATTAATAATCTCATCCATATCTAAACCAACTTCATGAATATATTGTTTATGTTCAACAAGTTTGTTGGACATCTTTTGATATAAGTATGCGCCTTTATTTCCAAGTTGTGGAAGATTAAGTAAAGCTGCTTGAACAAGATTAAATCTGTCAATTTTATTTTGAACTCTCATATCAAATGGTGTAGTAATAGTTCCTTCTTCAACATATCCTCTGACAGTTAAATTCTTATTACTTCTTCTATAAAGAAGTTCGTGAATTAAAGTTGGATAGCCATGAAAGTTAAAGATAATTGGTTTATCTTGAGTGAATAACATATCAAATTCAGCATTAGTTAAACCGTGTGGATGTTCATCATGTGGTTGAAGTTTGAATAAGTCAACAACATTGATAACTCTAATTTTTAGTTCAGGTAATTCTTCATTTAAGATTGATACAGCTGCAAGAACTTCAAGAGTTGGAGTTTCTCCACAACAAGCAAAGACAATATCAGGCTCTTTTCCTTGGTCATTACTTGCCCAGTCCCAAATACTGATTCCTTGAGTACAATGTTTAACTGCTTCTTCCATACTGAGCCATTGAGGTCGAGGATGTTTAGAGGCAACAACAACATTAACGTAGTTTCTAGATCTTATACAGTGGTCCATAGTTGATAATAAACAGTTAGCATCTGGTGGAAGATAAAGTCTAACGACATCTGCTTTCTTATTAGCAATATGATCCATAAAACCAGGATCTTGATGAGTAAATCCATTGTGGTCTTGTTGCCAAACATTGGATGATAATACTAAGTTTAATGATGCTATTTTTTGTCTCCAAGGAAGTTGATTACACACCTTTAACCATTTGGCATGTTGAGCAACCATTGAGTCAATGATTCTAATGAAAGCCTCATATGAAGCAAAGAATCCATGTCTACCAGTTAATAGATATCCTTCAAGCCATCCTTCACATAAATGTTCAGAAAGCATTGAATCAATAACTCTACCATCACTAGAAAGGAATTCATCACTATCAATTATTTTTGCATCAAATTGTCTCTTAGTTGTTTCAAAGACATGATTTAGTCTATTTGATAATGTTTCATCTGGACCGAATACTCTAAAGTTACGATTATCAGCATTATTCTTAATTACATCTCTAATGAACTTTCCAAGTTCCATCATATCTTGGCCATCAACTGAACCATGTTTTGTCATCTTGATACCATAGTTTCTAAAGTCAGGCATTCTTAAATCTTTTAAAAGAAGTCCACCATTAGCATGTGGGTTTGCACCAAGTCTTCTATTTCCTTTAGGTGTTAAATCTTTTATTTCTTGTTTAATACTACCATCTTTATTAAATATCTTTTCTGGATGATAAGATTTTAACCAATTTTCAAGTAAAGCAAGATGTTCTTCTTTTTCCATTGAAATAGGAACTTGATGTGCTCTAAAAGATCCTTCAATAGGTAGTTTATCAACAACCTTAGGACCAGTCCATCCTTTTGGAGTTTGTAATATAATCATTGGCCAAATTGGTCTTGATGGATCATTTTTTTCTCGAGCGTGTTTTTGAATCTTCTTGATTTCTTCAATAACAGTATCAAGAGTTTCAGCCATTAATTTATGCATAGCTTTTGGTTGTGAACCTTCAACAAAGTATGGTTTCCATCCACATCCTTCAAAGAACTTTGTGAGTTCTTCTTTACTGATTCTAGCAAAGATTGTAGGGTTTGCAATTTTATACCCATTTAAATGCAAGATAGGAAGTACAGCACCATCTGTAACTGGATTTAAAAATTTATTTGATTGCCAACTAGTTGCTAGAGGGCCAGTTTCAGCTTCACCATCACCAACAACAACTGTTGCAATTAAATCAGGATTATCAAATACAGCACCAAAGCCATGAGAAATAGAATAGCCAAGTTCTCCACCTTCATTTATACTTCCAGGAGTTTCAGGTGCACAGTGAGATGGAACTCCTCCAGGGAAAGAAAATTGTTTGAATAATTTTTGAAGTCCTGCTTCATCATCAGTGATATTTGGATATACTTCTGAATATGAACCTTCTATAAATGTATTTGCAATAAAGAAGTTTCCTCCATGTCCTGGACCAGAAAGAAGAATCATATCTAAATCATATTTATTAATAACTCTATTTAAATGAGTATATACAAAGTTTTGTCCAGGTACTGTTCCCCAGTGACCGACAATTTTCTTTTTTATATCTTTTTTAGTTAGTGGTCTTTTTAGTAAGGGATTAGAAAGTAAATATAATTGAGCTGCAGATAAATAATTAGCAGCATTAAAATAGAGATCTAGTTGATCAATTGCTTCACTAGTAATCTCAAAGTCACTTTTTTTTGTCATAATTGGCTCCTTATAATACTTAGTTATAATACAATTTTTTAATATATAATTCAATATAAATATTGAATTGACTTTCACGATTTTTGACAAGCGATTTTTATAAATTATAGTTTTTTATCAAAAAACTAATAAAAATAGCCACTTTTTG
>CACYDF010000128.1 GCA_902773085.1 uncultured Erysipelotrichaceae bacterium | reverse complement strand
TGTTTGAGAGTAGTGTTATCTTCAATTACTCTCAAAGACAAATATTTGAAGAAATACCTAATTTTACGTTTGAGAGTAGTGTTATCTTTAATTGTAGTAAAAGAATTATTCAAATTCCTTATTAAAAATATAAGTATTTTGTGTGTCAATAATTTTGACTTGACACGCCTATATTATTTAGTAAAATATATTTGTTTTAATTTTGGAGGATATTATGGTTAAAATTAGACTTGCAAGAAATGGAAGAAAAGAATTACCTTCTTATAGAATAGTTGTATCTGATTCAAGAAGAAGACCAACTAGTGCTTGTATTGCTGATTTAGGATATTTTGATCCTATTCACAATCAATTAAAGATTGATGAAAAAGAAGCATTAAAGTGGTTAAATAATGGCGCAATTCCATCAGATACTGTTAAATCTTTATTTAAAAAGAAAAAGATTAATGAAAAGTTTGCTAAGATGAAACAAGAATATTATGCTAGCAAACCAAAAAAAGAAAAGAAAGAAAAACCTGCTAAGAAAGTAGCAAGTAAACCTGCTAGTAAATCAATAAAAACTGCAAGTAAACCTGCTGCTAAGAAAGAAGAAACTAAAACAACAGCTAAGAAAACTACTACTACTAAAGCTAAAGGAGAATAATTATGAGTTTTTATCCTGATATAGATTTAACTCCAGATATTGCTTCTTTAATTGAACCACTTGTTAGTAAACCTGAAGTACTAGTTATTAAAAGACTTGATTCAGAAGATCAAAGAACTGAAAGAGATCAACATTACCTAGTATTATGTGATAAAGATGATGTTGGAAAAGTAATTGGAAGACATGGAATTATTTCTGATTCACTTAGAACTTTATTTAATGTATCTAATAAATATGGTCAAAAGAGAATTCATTTAAGATTTGATTCTCTTGATTCTGATGCTGCAAAAGAATATTTAGATAAATAATGAAAAGAAAGAAAATCGGGCATATTATCAATACTTTTGGCTTAAAAGGTATGGTAAAGGTTTCTATTTCTTGTACTAATCCAGAAATTAGATTTGCACCTAAAAGTAAAGTAACAATACTTAATGAAGAAAATAATGAAGAAGAATATGAAATTTCTTCTTTAATTATTAAGAATAAAAGAATAGTTTATATTGGTTTTACAAAATATAACAATATAAACCAAGTTTTGTTTATGAAAGAGAGAGATGTTTTTTCAGAAATATCCCTCGATTCTAATACTTATTTTTATGATGATTTAGTTTCTCTTTCTATTTATAATGAAAATAATAAAGAACTTGGAAAAGTTACTAATGTTATTGATATGCCTGCTGGAGATTATCTTTTAATTGATAATAAAGTATTAATACCATTTAGAATTAATATATTTATTAAAGAAGTAGATATATCTAATAAAAAGATTATTCTTACTCCGTTAGGATTAGAAACATATATAGCTGGAAATGAAAATTAAAATATTAACTATTTTCCCATCTTTTTATAATGATTTCCTTTCTACTTCAATTATTAAAAGAGCAATAAGCAAGAAACTTATTTCTATTGAAATAATTGATATTCGTAAATATTCATTAGATAAGAATAAAAGAACTGATGATACTCCTATTGGTGGTGGAGCAGGATTAATAATGTCTATTGAACCAATATATAGAGCATTAAAAGATAATTCTAATAAAAAATCTCATATTGTTCTTCTTTCACCTAGTGGAAAGAAATATAAGCAAGATGATGCTACTAGATTATCTAAAGAAAAAGAAATAGTTCTTATTTGTGGTCACTATGAAGGAATAGATTCACGAATTGAAAAATATATTGATGAAGAAATATCAATTGGAGATTATATTCTTACTGGTGGTGAAATTCCTTCTCTAGTACTAAGCGATAGTATTATTCGCCTTGTTGACGGAGTTATTTCTCCTTCATCAATTGTTGAAGAAAGCTTTAATTCATCACTTCTTGAATATCCCCAATATACATATCCAAGAGTTTTTAAAGGAGATAAAATACCTGATATTCTTTTTTGTGGAAACCATCAAGTAATTGATAAATATCATCATAAAATGGCTTTAATTACTACTTATATAAAAAGGCCTGATTTAATTGATTATTCTTCTCTTTCTAAAGAAGATAAAAAAATTATTGATTTACTTAAAGAAGGAAAAGACATTCCTTTATCTGCTGAAGAAGAAAAAGCTATTCAATCTGGTAAAAAATTTATTAAGTAAGTTTATTACAAATTATTAAATGTATAAAATTAGTAGATATATTTTAAAGTTTAAATAATCAATATCGAATACACCGACAAACGATTATTAACATTTACTTGCTAATACTAATCTTGAATATTGCATAAAAAGTATTTACTTTTATTCATTTTAGATGATATATTATAAGTGAAGTAAAACTTCAAATGTTTGTCGCTTATTGGTATGCGACTAATAAATAACCAATCTCAAATGTTTGTCGCTTATCGGCACGCGACTAATAAAAGGCCGATTTCATATTTTGTCGCAAGGCGGCAGCGACTAATAAAAGGCTGCTTTTTTTATGGAATTATGCATTAATCATTTTTATTTTATTTTAGATAAGTTTTATAATGATTTCCCAGATCAAAACCTTATGATTAATAAGGGAGAAAATCATTGTAGACCCTGCTTTTTTTCTTTTAAAGATAATAATGGTTTATTTTGGATGATTCCTATTTCTTCAAAAATCAAAAAATACAAGAAAATTTATAAGCATAAAACTATGAATGGAAATAAGTGTGACACGCTATATTTTGCAAAGGTCTTAGGTAAAGAGAAAGTATTTTTACTTCAGAATATGTTTCCAATTATAAAAGAGTATATAGCCAATGAATATTTGATGAAAAATGGATTACCTGTGGAGATACCTAATAAAGATAGTGAAGTAATTATTAAAAAATGCAAAAAACTTATTGCATTGCTACACCATGGTAAAAAAGAACTTATTTTCCCAGATGTTCAGCTAATTGTAAATAAATTAACGAATGCATCAAAATGAAATCAACATTCTTTTTATTATTTAGTGAAAGACAAATTAATGAAATATTTTAAAGAAGAAAAGTTAATTAAGAATAGGAAATAGTTTATCAAATATCACTTTAAATACTATGTATTTATAGTGTATAATAAAAAAGTAATGAAAATTAAATCTAAAATCTTAATTTTATCACTCAGTTCTTTTATTATTGCTTCTTGTGTGGAGACTCCTTTAGTAAGTGAAGATACTTTTTCAACCCAAAGTGGAAATACTACTTCTTCTAATACTACTGATGATAATAATAGTGGAACATCAACTCCTGGTTCAAATAATAATGAACCTGCACCAAGTTCTGATGATACTGGCCCAGATAACCCTGGTACAGATAATCCTAGTACTGATAATCCAGGGACTGATAACCCTGGTACTGATGACACAGGTGGAAACGAAGGCGAAACCGGAGGACAGCCTGATGATACTGGTGGTGGTGGTAACGATGAAACTGGTGGTAAAGAAGAAGAATATGATTTAAATAATCCTGTTAGTTTAAATGTACATAATCTTACTTTATATGTAAATGGTACATATCAACTTAATACACAAAATAAAAATAATTTACCATTATTTTATACAAGTGATATAAGTGATTATGTACAAGTTAGTTCTACTGGTTTAATTACTGCAAAAGAAATATGTAAAACAAAAGTAACAGTTAGAGATTCAATTGGTAATTCTGACTACTGTATAGTAGAAGTAAAACAAAATCCTAATTTTAAATTTAATGTTAATTATTTAGATTTATTTGTTGGAGAAACAGCTACTATTACTACTAATGTTAGTAATACTACTTATTCAAGTGAAGATGAAAGTATTGCTACTATTTCTAGTAGTGGTGAAATAAGAGCTGTTAGTGCAGGTGTAGTTAATTTAGTTGCAAGAAAAGATAATAGTATTGATAAATGCCAACTTCGAGTCGTTCTTCAAAACCATTCTATGTTTGAGTTTGAATTAAATAGCAGTGGAACTTATACAGTAAAAGGTTTTTCTTCTACTGTTAGTAATGAAGATAAAAAGAACATAATTATTCCATATAAATATAATGATAAACCTGTTACTGCAATAAGTGGTTCTGCCTTTTGGGACTATAAAACAAATACTAAAGCTGAAAAACTAGTTTTACCAAATTCAATTAAATCCATTGCATCTTCTGCTTTTATGGGAAGAGGTTTTACTCAAATAGGAACTCTTTATTTACCAAATGAACTTGAAAGTATTGATCGATTTGGTTTTGAAAATGGTTCATTTGAATACATTTATTTCCCTAGAAAAGAATTTACTATATCTGATTGTGCATTTCAAAACTGCCATTCTTTGAAAAAAATATATCTCCATGAAAATATTATTATGACAAAAGATCCATTCCATGATTGTTATGGCACTGGTGGTGGTATTGGCATAACACATATTTATTTAGAAGAAGGTATTAAAGAAACACCTCAAGATTTTTGTGTTTCATTACATGAACTTGAATATATTAATATTCCAAGTAGTGTAACTAAAATAAAATCTTATATGTTTTATATGATGAACTATGCTTCTTTTGGTATCAGAAAACTAGTTATACCTAAAAATGTTGAACAAATAACTTCGAGATTATATGCATTTAATAATAATGATGATTCATTACCAAATCCACCTATGAAGTTACTATGTGAAAAAGAAGAAATACCTACTGCATATTCTTCTTCTAATAATGATTCATATTATATCTATTCAAAAACTTCACCAACAGACAATGGAAAGTTTTGGCATTATGTAAATAATGAACCTACTATTTGGTAGGAATAAAAAATCTATAAATAAATTATTGT
>CACYDF010000127.1 GCA_902773085.1 uncultured Erysipelotrichaceae bacterium | reverse complement strand
CTCTTTGATAACTGAAGCTGGTCTTTCGATTACTTCACCTGCTGCAATAAGATTTGCGAGTTCAGGTTTCATCAATGATATTTTTGGCATATTATTTATTCACCTTCTTTTTAATATCAATTAAGAAATTAAGCGCCTCAAGAGGTGACATATTATATGGATTAATTTTCTTTATTTCTTCAGTAATAGTATCTCTATTTGTATCACTTTTCGTTATTTCTATTTGAGTTGACGAAGAAATTACGTTTTCTTTTTCAAAAGAACGTAGTAAATCTGCTGCTCTATTTATAATATCTTGAGGAATTGAGGCCAGTTTTGCAACATTTACACCATAACTCTTATTCATACTTCCTTCTTTCATCTTATATAAAAATGTAACACCACCATTTTCTTCGATTACATCACAATGAATATTTTTTACATTTTTAATTTTTTCAGATAATTTAGTTATCTCATGATAATGGGTTGAAAAAAATGTTTTTGTATGAAGCTTTGCAGCAATATATTCAATAATTGATTGAGCTAAGGCCATTCCATCAAATGTTGCTGTACCTCGTCCTATTTCATCAAAAATAAATAATGAATTATCTGTTGCCTTTTCCAATGCTTCAGCAACCTCCTTCATTTCAACCATAAATGTAGATTCACCCTTTATTAAATTATCTGATGCACCAATTCTTGCAAATAGTGAATCGAATATCGGTAAGTCAGCTTTCTCGCATGGAATAAATGATCCAATTTGAGCCATTATAACTAGTAATCCAAATTCCTTCATATAAGTCGATTTACCGCCCATATTTGGGCCTGTAATAATTAGTATTTCATCGTTAGAAGAAAAAGAATAATCATTCACTACAAAGATTAAATCTGGATTAGCTTTTTCAATGATAGGATGACGAGCAGATTTAACATCTATTCTCTTTTCATCATTGAAAGAAGGGCGGACATAACTATTCTCACTAGCAACACTGGCAAGTGATAAATAAAAGTCAAGTTCAGAAATAATTGAGCTTGCTTTTTGCACATCTAATGTATATGTGCTTACCTGCTTTCTCAATTCTTTAAATAGCCTTGCTTCCAATGCAAATCTTTCTTCATTAGCACGTAGAAGTCTATCCTCTTGTTCTTTTAATTCTTGTGTTACAAATCTCTCTCCAGTCTTGATTGTTTGCTTTCTTATATAATTATATTCATCTTTAATAAGAGGAAGTTGTCCAGTACTTACTTCAATAAAATATCCGAATACAGTATTATAAGCAATACGAAGATTTTTAATACCTGTTCGCTCTTTTTCTTTTTCTTCAAATTGGCTAATCCACTTTTTAGAATTATTTGTCATCAATATTAATTCATCTAACTCTTTATTGTATCCAAGTTTAAAAATTTCACCCTCAGTAATTGTCTTAGGTGCATTAGGATCTATACTATCGTCAATTAAATGAAATAGAGAATCGAGATTCGGGATTTTTCGTATTAGTTCCATAATTTCGTTATTACCAACTTTATTTATCTCGCTTAAAATTTTTGGAATAATTTCAACTGACTTCTTTAATTGTAATAAATCATGCGCATTGCATGAGTCGTAATTCATCCTAGCTATTAGCCTTTCTAAATCAAAAGATCCTGATAATATTTCTTTGAGTTTTTCTCTTAGTAAATAGTCCTTAACAAAGCATTCAACAATATTTAACCTATGATTAATTTCAGCCTTATTAGCAAGTGGTTCTAATAACTGTGATTTTAAAAATCTAAAGCCCATTGGAGTTGTTGTTTTATTTAATATCCATAATAGTGATCCGTAGTTCTTATTGTCTAGTGATTTAACTACTTCCATATTTGCTAAAGCATGGTAATCAAGTGAAAGCTTTTCTTTATTCATTACATTAACTGTAGGTTTAAAATAATGAAGTTCCCTTTTCTCCATAAAGGTTAAATAATTTAATAACCGACATGTAGTTTCAATCTGTCTATTATCTTTTAAATATGTGAAAAGTGGTTCGTAATCAATTGATGATGAACTATCATTGTAATATGAAATACATATATGTGAATTCTGCTTTATATACATAATTACATTTGCGTCAAAACTTGTTGATACAATTAATTCTTTGACATTAAAAGATAATAATTTTTCTAAAATAGTTTCTTTCTTAGAATCTACATTTACACAGAACAACTCACCAGTTGAAACATCTGCATTTACTATTACTGCAAACGAAGAATAAATACTAACAGAAGCGGAAAAATTATTATCATTTGAAACTAAATCAAGATTGGCTCCTGGAGTAATTATTTGGGTAACTTCTCTCTTAACAAGTTTCTTTGCTAGTTTAGGATCTTCAACTTGTTCACAAATCCCAACTTTATATCCTCTATCAAGTAGTTTTTGAGCATATGACAAATATGCGTGATATGGAACACCACACATTGGTGCGAACTTCCCATTTCCGCATGTTCTTTGAGTCAAATATATTTGTAATTCTTTACTAGCTATTTCAGCATCTTCAAAGAACATTTCATAGAAATCTCCAAGTCTATAAAAAATAATAATATCTGGATATTGTTTTTTTACTTCCAGATATTGAGAAATCATTGGTGTATAATTGACTTCTTGTTTCTTTTTTGTCTCCATAAACCCCTAACTATTATAATTCAATTTGGGTTATTTATTATATATATTTATTTTATAAATAAAATAAGTTATTATCTTTCAATATGTTAAAATAAACTAGTCTAGTTATGGCATATATTCCTTTTTATAATAAATATCGACCTCAAACCTTCGATGAAGTAGTTGGGCAAGAAG
Source organism: uncultured Erysipelotrichaceae bacterium (assembly GCA_902773085.1). GTDB lineage: Bacteria > Bacillota_I > Bacilli_A > RFN20 > CAG-288 > Enterosoma. Next base: position 8,019 of record CACYDF010000127.1, on the reverse strand, counting down.
CAGTAATTACTACTTTGAAAAACTCAATTAAAGATAATAAGATTTCACATGCTTACTTATTCTGTGGCCCAAGAGGTACAGGAAAAACAACAATGGCAAGAATTTTTGCCAAAGCTTTAAATTGTGAAAAGGGACAAGGTACTCAATGTAACGAGTGTTCTAATTGTAAATCAATAACTATTGGAGATCATCCTGATGTTATCGAAATTGATGCTGCTAGTAACTCATCTGTTGAATCAGTTAGGGATTTAATTGAAAATGTAGCATATCAGCCAATCAAATCAAAATATAAAATATATATCATTGATGAAGTTCATAACATGTCAAATGCAGCCTTTAATGCCCTACTTAAGACATTAGAAGAACCACCAGATTTTGTTATCTTTATCTTAGCAACAACTGAACCACAAAAAATAATTCCAACTATTTTATCTAGAGTTCAAAGATTTGATTTTGAAAAAATTAGCAATAATCTTCTTATTAAAAATATGGAGAATATACTTAAAAAAGAGAATGTAAAATATGATGAGAATTCCTTGAAGACTATTGCTTCTCTTAGTGACGGAGGTGTTAGAGATTCTCTATCACTTTTAGATCAATTAGTCTCATATGCTGGAAACTCAATTACAGTTGAAGATGTTAATAAACTTTTTGGTTTAATGTCAATTGAAAATGAATTAAAGATTATAGACTATATTGAAAAAAAGGATATTCAAAATATTTTTCAACTTCTAAGAGATAAAGTAAATACTGGAATTGATATTATTAAATTACATCAAGATTTAATTGATATTTATAAAGATTTACTTTTATTCAGAGTTACTAATAATCCTAATTTTTTAGAGATGATAGATTCAAATATCGCTGCAAATTTTCCAATATCAAATACACAACTTTCGTATTATATTGATCAACTTGTTATTGCAAAAAGAGAATATAAAAATACAGACAATCTCCTTTCACATTTACAAATAACACTTCTTAAATTAACTGATTCTATTTCTCCTGTTGAGCAAAAGAAAGAAAAAGTTATTAATGAGCCAAAACTCATTTCAGAACCTTCACCAGTAAATGTGAATACTGAAAGCAAAACATTCACTCCATCTACACATATTGAGGAAAAAATTAAATATACAAAAGAAGATGTGATTTCTATTCTAAATCTTTGTAATTCAAAAGAATTTGTTGATAAGAGAGTTGAGTTAAGTAACAATTGGTCTAATATAAAAGGAGATGGTAAATCTGAATTTATTTCAATTTTAATCAAAAATTCACATCTTAGAGCATTTGCAAATAATATTCTACTTGTAACTTCTCTTCTTGATGACCAGGTTAATACTTTGCAAAAAATAAGTAATCAACCATTAATTAAAGAAGTAATCAAGTCTTCTTTTAACAATGAATATAATCTTCTTTGTATCTCTTATTCAGAGTTTAAAGAATGCTATACAATCTTCTCTACAAAAGTAAAAAATAAAGAAACTATTTCAAGTAATATTAATATTCAATTTGATCAATTGTCAAAAAGAGATGAATTTATGAAGGAAATATTGGATGACTAACTAAGTTATAATAATAGTGAGGTTAACATGGATTCTAATGATGAGAATATTAAAAACGCTGAATTATCTGCAAAAATGGCAGTACTTCAAAATACTATAAGAGAATATCAAGAAAAGATTAAAGCTCTAAGTAGCAAACTTTACACTTGTAAATATAAAGGTGTTGAAATGAAAATGACTGGTGACTACACAGTCACAAATATTTCTATTGATCAAAATGCTTATGAAACTTCAAGTAAAAGTAATCTTGAACAAATAATTATGGTTGCATTTACAAACCTAAAAAAAGCAATTACTGATGAACAAGAATTTCTTTCTAATGAAATGAAAGAAGTTGTTGAAAGAAGTGGCGGAGATTTGCCTTTTAAACTTTAATTATGGAAATGTTAGAAATAATTAAACAGTTATCATCTTTATATAAAAAATTTCCAACAGTTGGATCAAAAAGTGCAACTAGACTTGCTTATGCAACTTTAAATTTAACTTCTGATGAAAGAAAGCAGTTGATAGAAGCTTTAGAATATTGCAATGTAAAACTAAGTAAATGCCCTACTTGCGGTTCTTTTTTTGAAGACAAATGCCCGTTTTGTAGTGATCCAAATAGAGAAAAAGACAAAATTTTGGTAGTTTCTGACTCAAAAGACATATATTCCATTGAAAATACTAACTCCTATAAGGGTCTATACTACACTTTAAATGGACTTCTTTCGCCTTTGAAGAATCAAGATCAAGAAAAGATAGGTATTAATAAGTTATACGCAAAAGTTATAAATGAAAAAATAAAAGAAGTGATTTTAGCACTCCCAACTAGTTTTGAAGGCGAAAATACTTCATTCTATATTTCACATTTATTTAAAAACGATAAAGTGTCAGTAACAAGAATTGCATATGGTATTCCGGTTGGAACTAACTTAGAGTATCTTGATCAATTAACAATATCTAGATCACTAAATGGTCGAAAGGAAATGGATAAGGAATAATTATGAAAAAAAAATATAGTGGTTTTTTCATCTCAATAGAAGGTGGAGATGGTGTTGGAAAAACAACAGCAATTAAAAGTCTTGAAGAAAAATTAAAACAAAATGGAATCAATTATTATTTAACTAGGGAACCTGGTGGAAGTAAAATTTCAGAAAGTATTCGAAATATAATTCTTGATAAAAATAATAAAGAAGAAGATCCAAAAACTGAGGCTCTGTTATATGCAGCAAGTAGAAGGCAACATCTTGTTGAAATTGTAATACCAAGACTAGAAAAAGGTGAATTAGTTATTACAGATCGATATATTGATTCATCTTTAGCTTACCAAGGATATGCTCGTGGTATAGGAATTAAAAAAGTATATTTAATTAATTCATTTGCTATAGATAATTATCTTCCTGATCTTACTTTTTTCCTAGAATTGTCTCCCCAAGAAGGATTAAAAAGAATAAGTAATAACAAAAGAGCAGTAGATAGATTAGACCAAGAAAAAGAATCGTTCCATCAAAAGGTTTATGATGGATATCATATATTGATTAAAAAATATAGAAAGAGATTTGTCGTTGTTGATGCTTCAAAAACCCCAGATGAAATTGCAAACTTTATGTTTAATAAAATACTTGAAATAAAACAAAAATGAATGAAAACAACTTAAAAAATAATCAAAAAGTTTTATATAAATTGTTTTATAATTCTATTTCTAATAATAGATTATCTAACTGTTACCTTCTTTATGGTGATTTAAATTCCCCATTAAAATCAACAGCCTTATATTTAGCAAAATCACTTTCTTGTCAATCTGGTATCTTTGCTTGTGATAACTGCCCTTCATGTAAAAGATTTGACTTAGGAAAATCTCCAGATTCTTTTTTTATCGATGGTTCTACTGAAACAATAAAAAAGAATTCAATTAAAGAACTTGAAGAACACTTTAAATATACTTCATTTGAGGATAATCATATTCCAACATATGTTATTCACTTAGTTGATAATATAACAGAAGAAGCTGCTAATTCTTTGTTGAAGTTTCTTGAAGAGCCAAAACAAGATATTGTTGCTTTTTTAACATCACATAATATTGATTCTGTTTTGAAAACTATTCTTTCTCGATCTACTAAAGTTAGAGTTAATCCAGTTGATCAAAAAACTTATTTTTCTGAGATTTGTAATCTAAATTACTTAAGTTCTAATAAGGATAATAAACTTTCTATTTTCCTTTCTTATGTTCTTTCCAAAATTACTTCATCAATAGAGGAAATTAATTCTATCTTAGATAATGATCTATATGTCTATTCTATTGAAGTAGTCGAAGATTTTTTTACTCTTTTAGTTGATAATTTAAAAGAGGCTGAATATCTTCTTTTATCACTAGCTTGTAAAATTAAAGACAATAAATGTTATAATTACTTGTTCTTATGTTTATCTATTTTGCTTTCTGATATTCTAAGTGATAATATAAATGAAGATTGTGGAATTGCTGACACTTTAACTAATATTCCATTATCTAAAAAGCAGTTAGTTAATATTAAGTCCATTCTTGAAGAAAACTATGGATTACGTCGATATAATCTTAATCCGATAGGAACTATTTCAAGGATACTAAAGATTATTGAGGTAAATAATGAATAATTTAGTAGGAATCTTATCTGAATTCAACGGGTTAAAATATTTTCAATCAGAAGAAGAAATAACATCTAAAGATTTAGTTGTTGTTTCAACTCCTTTTATTGATTATGTTACTAGTATATACAAATTAAGACCTATTTTGGAAAAGGAACTAGATAATTCTGAATTCTCTTCTTTTTTCCCTCCAATAATAAGGAAAGCAAATAAACAAGATGAAATTACTTATAAAGATAATTTAAAGAAGTCAAAGGAAATAACAAAGTTTACTCAAAAAGTAAGTAATGATTTAAAACTTGAGATGAAAGTTTTAAATACTTACATTGATATTTCAAAAGAAAAAATTCTTATTACTTTTGTAGCTGAAGGAAGAGTTGATTTTAGAGAACTAGTTAAATCAATCACTTCCCAATATCACTTAAAAGTTGAATTAAGACAAGTCGGTTCAAGAGATGTTGCTAAAACAATTGGTGGGATTGGGCCATGCGGTTTACCGCTTTGTTGTTCAACATTTATCAAAGAATTTGATACTATTACTCTAAATATGGCCAAAAACCAACTTCTTGCACCTACTATACCTAAGTTATCTGGACAATGTGGAAAATTGTTTTGCTGTTTAAAATTTGAAGATGATGCTTATACTTCTATTACTCCTAAATTCCCTAAAGCTGGTTTTGAATTTGACTATAAAGGAAAAAAGTATAAAGTTATGTCAATGAATGTGCTAACAGAAATTATTACTTGCTCTCATGAAAATTCAATCGAGACTTTTACTTTAGAAGAATTTAACCGTGTTAAAGAAGGAAAAGAAAAGATTACTGTTTCTAGTATTAAAAGCGACATCAATGAAGGTGTCGACCTTTCTGGAAAAGGGATGGATGAAACTAATAAAAGATTTGATATTGTTAAAGAAGAAGAAAAACAAATTGAAAAAAATATATCTAGCATCTCTTCCAACAACAATAATAAGTTTAATAAACATTTTAACAAACATTTTAACAAGCACAATAAATTTAAAAAATTCAATAACTTTAAACATAAAAATAATTCAAATAATAATTCATCAAGCTCTGGCTTTATAAAAGTTGATTCCATTGCTGATAAATCTGTATTAGATGTTAGACCAACTAATAAAAATGAAGATAAATAGGCCTTATGAAGATGATAAAAAACCAATAGTTTATATCATACCTTCACCTATTGGTAATTTAAAAGACATAACTCTACGAGCTATAGATATACTAAAAGAAGTTGATGTTATTGCTTGTGAAGATACACGAGTAACTGCAAAACTTCTTTCTTTTTATAATATTAAAAATAAAAAAATCATTTCACTATATTCCCAAAATGAAGTCGAAAATTCAAAAAAAATAGTAAATGAAGTAAAAAAGAATAGCCAATCATTGGCATATCTAAGTGATGCAGGTACTCCAGGTATTTCAGATCCAGGTGGAATTCTTATTCAAACATGTTATGAAAATGATGTTAAAGTTACTTGTCTTCCGGGTGCATCCGCATTAACAACTGGAGTAGTTATTAGCAATATCAATTCATCACATTTTTCTTTCTTCGGCTTTTTACCAACTAAAGAAAGCAAAATAAAAGAGATTCTAAATTCACTATCAAATAATAAAGAAACTCTTGTGTTTTATGAATCTCCACTTCGCGTTATTTCAACTCTAAAGATTATGAAAGAAGTCTTTGGTGGAGATAGAATTATTTCATTAATACGAGAACTTACAAAAATACATGAAGAAATTACTAATGGAAGTATAGATGAAATAATTTCTTCAAATCCATTAATTAAAGGTGAATGTATTATTGTAGTTACTGGAAGAGAAATTATTGAATACACTACTGATGACATTGATAAATTAATTGAAGAAAATTACTCAAAAGGAATTTCAACTTCTGATTTAGCTAAAAAGGTATCGAAAATAAGTGGAATAAGTAAAAAAAATGTATATAATAGGATTTTGGAGAAGGAGGGAAAAAATGAAAAGTAAAGAAACTAAAATTGCACTGATTTATGATTTTGATCATACTTTATCAACAACTGATATGCAAGACTATTCCTTCTTGCCTTTAATCGGTGCTTCTGCAAAAGATTTTTGGGGAGAAGTAAACGAAGTTTCAAGAAGAACTGGGATGGATCCACTATTATCATATATGTTGTTAATGATTAGAAAAACCAAAGAAAAAAACATACCTTTAACCAGAAAACAACTTGTTAGTATGGGTAAAAATGTGGTTTTCTTTAAAGGCCTTGATACTTGGTTTAATCGTATCAATAATTACGGAAAGAAAAAACATTTAAAAATTGAACATTTTATAATTAGTTCTGGTAATAAAGAAATTATTGAAGGATCATCTTTATATAAATATTTTAAAGAAGTATATGCGTGTGAATTCTATTTTGAAAACTCCGTTGCTATCTGGCCAAAGACGATAGTAAACTACACAACAAAAACTCAGTTTATTTTTAGAATCAATAAAGGTGTTCTAGATATTCATGAACACGAAAAAGTTAATGCATCAATGAAAGATGAAGATAAAGATATTCCACTATCTAATATGATTTATATTGCTGACGGTTTAACAGATGTTCCTTGTATGAAATTAGTTAGAATGAATAATGGCTTTGCAATTGCAGTTTATAAAAAATCAGATACTAAAGTTGCTGATAATCTTCTTAAGGATAAGCGAGTTGATTATATTGCTGAAGCTGACTATTCTCAGAACTCTCGGATAGAAACTATTGTTAAATCTATCATAGATAAAATTGCATCTATCGACCAATTAAATAAACTAAGAAATGAATAAATACGAGATTGTTATATTAATATTATCTTTCATTGTTTTTTTATTTATTTCATATCCTCTTTTTGGATATCCCTTTATTGCTAAGTTTTTATATAATTCGTTTCTTGTAAGAACTAACGAATCTAAATGGTCTAGACAATGTTCTGATCCAAATGACTATGATCAAGTTATTATGTTTGAAAAAGGTTTGCAGTGGGCTAAAGAAAATAAAAAATATATTGAAGAGATTCATTTAAATAGTGATGGAATGAATCTATATGGTGAATATTTTAATTTTGGTTATGATAGAGCAGTAATTATTACTCCCGGTCGAGCTGAATCATTACTCTACTCTTATTACTATGCTAAACCATATTTAGATGCAAAATATAATGTTTTTGTTTTTGATAAAAGAGCACATGGTAAATCTGATGGAAAATATGAAGATTGCGGGCATCATTCTCATATTGATATCTTAAATATCGCTAAACTTCTTCACGATAAATACTCTGCCAAAGAAATTGTTCTTCACGGTATTTGTATTGGAGCAAGTGTTTCTATTTTTGCAATTACAAATCGAGAATGTCCCAACTATATTTCAAAAATTGTTGTTGATGGTATGTATTCGACATTTAGAAATAGTTTCAAACGACATATGAAGGTTGATAGGAGACCAACTTTTATTATTCTTGATGAAGTTATGCTCCTTGCTTTACTACATTCAAAAGCAAATTTCACATTTAATGGCCCATATTATCGAATAAAAGCCCTAAAAAAGCCTATTTTGATGATTTACACTAGTAATGATAAGTATTCAACAGTTGAAGATGGATATAAGCTACTATCTAGGTGCCCATCTAATAATAAAAAGATGGTAGTTTACGATAAAGGCAATCATTCGCATGTTAGAATTCACAACGAAAAAGAATACGATAGTGAAATAATAAACTTTTTAAATCAATAAACTACTTACTTAAAATATTGTTAATTAAATCTTCTACACTAGTGTTTGGATTAATGTTTGCATTTGTTAACTTATAATCAAACTTTT
>CACYDF010000126.1 GCA_902773085.1 uncultured Erysipelotrichaceae bacterium | reverse complement strand
GGGATAGTACCTAAAATTTCAACAGATTCTTCTGGGAAAATAAACTATGATAGATTTATAATTGATTATCAATATGATGATAATCAACAAGAAACAAATAATGGATAATAAGTACAAAGGAGGAGATAAGAATGGCATCTTATGATAGTTTTTACGGAGGTCGCCGCGGTGCTTCCTTTGTAATAGTAAAATCTTATTTAGATATATATTCAATGACATTGGACTTTCATAGAGGAAATTCTTTTAATGAAGTTCATTTTGATGAATATGTTATTATTGATAATCCTAATAGAAGTCATCCTGATAATGGAAAACTCTTTAGGAGAGGACATGACTATAATAGCGATAGAGTTATTAGTGGTTATTTAACTTATTTAAAAGCTGAAGTTGAAGACGCGGAAGGTAATATTGATACTACTAATATAGAGTGTGTTCAACCTACAAAAGAACAATATTAGGGATACGTTTTTGAAAATGGAGAAAAAGTTCCTGATGAACAAAATGGATGGAAAAAATATCCATATGCAAATGAGTCTGGTTTGGACGTTCCATATCCTTACACTTTTGTTTTTAGTAATGAAATTCTAGCAGGTGGAGCAGAATATGTTGGTTCAATTATTGGTCCAGAAGGAAAAGCTCCTAATTTAACATTAGGAAGTTGGGATTATGTAAAAGATGCTTATAACAATTATAAATAGACAGGGATGGAAAAATCTGTAAAATATGGTAGTTTCGGACCTGTTGAGATAAGTTATGAAGACGAATCTATTTCAAGTAATTATACTTCATATAATAATGGCCTTGTTGCTGGAATGGAAGAAAAAAATGGTGAAAAGGTATACCATGATGATATAGAGTGGGTAACAGCTTCTTATAGAGATGCTCTGAATAGAGAAAGTCTTGCTTATATTGGACTAAAAATACCTTATTTAGTTCTTGAAATGGAAACAGATGCAGTCGAACCATATGAAGAAGAAATTGATCCAAATACTAATGAGCCGACTGGAAAACATATAAGTGCAGATACCTCCAGGGTAGAAAATGATGATAACTATGGACATCCTTTTTATGATAAATGGCATTTTTATATTCCTAAAGGAATAAAAGGAGATAGTATTAAAGATGTTAGAATCACTACTTTTGGAGATTTTTTAGGCAGTGATGAAACAACAGATTCAGATGATAAAGTATTATATAAATTAGTAAAAGATACAGATACGAATTCAGAAACATATGGTCAATATATTGAAACTGTTTGGCAATATCAAGAAGATTTACGTAAATTAACAAAAGAATATCCTTTAACTCAAGTAAATCCAGAAACAGGAGAAACAGAAATAGTAAAAGAACTTGATCCAAACACAGGAGAATTAGTAGAAGTATACGCTCCTTTAAGCACTGAAGAATATACTAATCTTCAAATTATTGTTTGTTCTGTTATTAATTATGATAATTATAAAGAAGGATAGAAAAAAAATTATTTCTTAGGATACTTTACACAAGTAAAAAATATTTCTTTTGAACATGGAAGATTAACCTTTACTTTAACAGGTTTAGATAATAACGAAAAAGAATAGCATACTTTTATTGTAAATTATGTTGATGGAGTAGATATTGCTGAAAACGGAACTATTACTTTTAGTTATGCTGCGGAAGATGAAGATAGAGTTCTTGATCATAAAGTAAAATGGATTAAAAATATTTAGTTTGTTAATAGGTAGCGTGTATATCAAGATGTTATTATTCCAGGAATAGATGGAGCAGAAGATTCAATAAGAACTTATACACAAAATCCACCTGGTTCTGAATTGGGATCAGATGTTCCCGCAGAAATTTTTAATGGCGTTAATGCGATTGGAGAAAATACACTACCTTTTTATTATGGTGTTATAAGTAATCCAGATGGATCTATTACTTATTATATAAAAGCTTTAATTCCTGGTGTGCCTCAATATTTAGAAGAAGATGAACTTCATATTATTAACGAAAATGGTTCTGAATAGATTAGAATGAGAAATGGAGATGTTTACATTTTAAATTAGAACGAAGTATGGAGTTTAACAAAAAGAGCCATCTGTAGTATAAGTACAAATAATTAGGGACAAACTATTGAAACTATTATTTAGAATAGACAACCTGATTACACAGGGAAAAAGTGGAATACAGAAGATATTAATTATAATGGCATAGATGTTTCAGATAAAACTATAAATGAAATTATAATAGAATATAATACTCTTGAAAATGATAATGTAACTACTCAAAAATATAGATTTTTCATGCCTTTTGTTGATAGAATTGAATATGAAGAAGGTACTGGAAATTTAAATTATTATACTGGAGATAGTCTAGGTGGTGTTTTAGGACAATTTGTTTATATTAAAGATATTAAAATGGGATAGGATGGTTTATTAAGGACTGAAGTAAATGCTATCCCAGAGGGGCTTCTTAGATATGAGAATGGAAATTTAATTGAGAATCCAGAAGAAGGTAGATACTAGATTCAACATAAGGATGACGGTACTGTTACAAAATATATAAAAAATGGTAATTTAAAATTAGTTAAAGATTTTATTTTTGTTCAATACCCTGAAATACAAGCTGCTGAAGCAAAAATGAATGAGTTTTATAATGATTAGTTAGATGAAGATGCTCAATCTATAGATTATACAACAGCGAAAGCATGGTATGAAACTTTAGTAGAAAACGAAGGTAAATTAGTTGTTCAGTATGCAGATGGAAATTTTGATGTTTTAACTAATTCTCCTATTTCAATTATTTAGGATTTCAATTATGACAGTGAAACAGGAACAATTTCTTATGTTAATAATGGAGTAGAGGTTGTTTAGTCTTTACCTATTGTATCAAATCTTTCTTACGATGCTTAGGAAGGAGTATTTAAATATACTATAACAGGCAAAAAAAGAGCTTCTTAGGATGCTCCGTGGGTAGACACTTCTAAAGAAGTAACTCTTATGGATGTTTTACCTTTTATTACAGGGGTAGGATTAAATCATGATACAAATGAGTTATTTTTCCGTTTTAATTAGAGAGTTTCTTCAGAAGCCCTTTCCAATATGGTAACTTTAACTTCTACTAATGAAGATTTTACATTAAATAATCATTGGGTTAAATTAGGAGAATTAACTTCATATCCTTCAACTCCTTTACCTGCTATGAATATTACTTATCAACAAATGGTACTATTTTTAAATAATATAGTAGCAGAAACAGAAAATAAAATAACAGAAAAAGAAGAGCTTTTAAGAAGATTGAATATTATAAACACATAGGGGCCTCTTGTTGCAGACGCTCAAAATGCAGCAAGTTAGCTTAATTTTACAAAAAATACTGTTATACGTGTTTTAAATTTTATGTTCCCAACAGGAGACATAAAAAATATTACAGATCTTAAAATTGGTTTAACTTTAACGGAATTTTATAATAGTTTTATTATTACAGAAGAGGAAGAAAATGAAGTAACTCCTGACGAAGGTAGCTCTGAAGGTTCTGGAGGAGAAGGTGGTTCTGAAGGTTCTGGAGAAGAAGAAAATCCTAATGAAGAAAGTTCTGAAAACACAGAAGAAAATTCTGAAAATACAACAAGCTCTTATTATAATTTAAAAGGACATGCCATAACAGTAGGCATGTAGGCAAACTCTGGAGATAAAGATTTTTATGTCTTTGATTGGACTTCTGTAACAATTATGGCAGGCGAAAATCAATAGATAGGTGAAAATGATGTTTTTGGAAGCTGGTATTATTTAGGAAAACTTTCTACTGAAGATAATATTGATATTAAAACTGAAGAAGAATTAAATAGTCAATCTTTTAATTTTACTGGATATGTTTTTGTAAAAGACGTTATTTATGATATTGAAGAAAATTTCCCTGAAGGTGTTTCATTATAGAGAAGAATTACTAAAGTTAATCCGCAAGTTGAGAATTTTAAATATAAAAATATTCTTCATGGTGTTCCAGACGATTAGGATTATATAATTCGAGTAGAAGAAATGAGTACAAATGGAAACTGGCTTGAAATAGCTCTTGATAATGAAGATGAAAATAGTCGTTTTAAGGCAGAATAGATAGAAACAGAAGAAATTGTTACTACAAAATCTTATCAATTAGAGATAGGACCCCTTACTTCTTCTATTAGAATAAGTGTACTTAATCGTAATGATATTATAGAAGATACTTCTGTTGTTACTCCAGAAGAAAATGAAAATACTGAAAACCCTGAAGAAAATGAAAACGGAGGAGAATAAAAATGGGAGTAAATAGTTATCAAGGACAATTAGCAGCTTCTTCTCAGTCAAATTATTCTTTTCCTGCTTATACGGATTTAATGCCTTTAATTATTGCTGATTATAAAGATGATCCAAATAATCAAAATAATAGAATATTTTATTTAAAAAGAATTGGTATACAAGCACAACCGGAAACGGTTGTGCGATTGACCAATTCTAATTTTGGTGCTGCACAACCTTTTACGGCAGATATTAGAATAGGAAAAACAGGTTTTTATGAAGCTAACAATGTTCATATTACTGGAATACAATTTTTAGAAGATACTTCTTATGATGTAATTATTGATTATATTATTAAATATGATATTGTTTAAAGGGGGATAAAATGGGATATTTAGTTAATAACAATACTAAAAAAATAACTCTTGTAAGAGGAGACACTTTAAAAATAAAAGTAGACATTTATGTAAATAATGAATTATATACACCTACCCCTGAAGATTCATTACGTTTTGCAATGAAACAAACTTATCAAAG
>CACYDF010000125.1 GCA_902773085.1 uncultured Erysipelotrichaceae bacterium | reverse complement strand
CTCCTCCCTACCCAAAGGCATGAATTTCTTTGGCACAAACACTACTTGCATCTCAGCAAGTGCGAGCATGGACTTTCCTCAAAGATTCCTCCCTGCAATCATCCGGGCTGGCTAAATAAAATTATTCGACTGAGTTAGGATTAATTCCAGCTTTCGATAGAGCTTCTTCAAGCTTAGATATCCTTTTGATGTACTCAAGGTTATTAAGTGACATCTCAGTACTTGTGGAGATACCAGATATTTGATTTTGTAAAGAAGCGGATTTTAATTCTTCTTGAGAAAGTTTTTTACTTAATAATTCAACTTTTAAATTTAAATCATTAATTTTCTTAGAAACTTCTGCTTGATACTTTGCAATAGACTCATAGTCTTTGATAACTAAATCTAGAAAAGAATCCACTTGTAAGGCATCATAACCAGGCTTATTACCTTCAAATTCTTTTTTGTAGATTTTGCTAGCATCAAGAATTAAATTAAGCTCCATTATCCTATCTCCAAATAATAATTATAATATATATAATTATATTTGAAACAATTTTTTGATAATATTTTCTATCTTTTGGTTTGAATATAAAATGTATCAGTTCAAATAAAAAAAGCGATTTTTATGTATCATTTACAGTAGTTTTTGATCCATTATTTTAATACCATCGATAAATCATGTATTTTATTGTAGTATATAAATTTTTTGTTTTGTTAGTTTTAAAAGTAAATTCAACACTAAGTAAAATAATCATTTTTAAAAAAGATAGTCATTTTACATATTCTAATTATTTTTTAAATCATCTATTTATTATTTATTTTAGTTAAAATAAATATGTAATGAAATTTTTTTCATATCTATTAATCTTTTTATCTCTTTCATTGGGCTTACCAAAAAATAAAGCCACACGAGCATATAACAAAGAAGAATTATTTTTAGGTGATGCAAGTGAATCTCAGCTAAGAGAATACTATGGAGACTTTAGTAAATATCGAAAAGAAGAACTAATAAATTATCTTTATTCTATTATTAGTAAAGATAATCATTTTGTTTCATATAATGATGTATCTAAGTGGTATAAGATTACAGATAGAAATTATTCTATATCTAGTCAAGTTAATCCAACAGAATATGATTTTAGTTTAGATGAAGGAACATCATATTACACATATAATATGTATTTTTCTTCTTCATCAAATAATGATACTAGCAAAGCTATTTCAAACGAAGTAAATAAATTAAAGGTTGATTCAAGTGTAAGTAGAGTAACTTACTCTTATTCAGCAGATAATAAAGTTACAGGTGGAACTAGGCCAAATAGTTATATTCAAGTTGATAAAGAACATGTATGGCCTAAAAATCTTGGTTTTAAAGTTAAAGATAAAAATGGTAATGATGTTTTTGCAAAAGGTGCACCAACTGATTTACATAATTTAGTTGCTGCAGATCATAATACTAATTCAACAGGACATAGTGATTACTATTACGGAAATGTGAATAATAAAACTAATGAAAATATAGTCTATGCGTATCTAGCTAATGGTGAAAAAGAAGTATCTGGTTGGAAAGAAAAAATAGGTAGAAATTATATCTTTGAACCGACCGATGAATGGAAAGGAAATGTGGCTAGATGTTTATTATATATGGCAACAAGATATTCAAATAGCAAAAGTGATACTCAAGCAGAACCATATCTTGTTTTAAATGAGAAAGAAGAGATTCCAGATTTATTAAAAGGAGAAGGTTCTTTTTATGGGGAACATATTAATCTTTCTACTCTTCTTAGGTGGCATGAATTAGATCCAGTTGATGAATACGAAAGGCATCGAAATAATTTGATTTATTATAATGTTCAAAATAATCGTAATCCATATATTGACTTTCCTAATCTTGCTCTAAGAGCATTTACTAGTGATTATGATTTTTCACATTTTAAAGAAAAATATAATATTCATTTAGATGATAATGATATTTCTTTTAATATAGTTTTGCCAAGTGATGAAAGTGAATTTGAACTAGTAGAAGTCATCTATGCTCAAGATATTTTAAGGCTAGAAAATAATATTAAAATAATTCCTCTAAAAGAAGGAAGTAGTGAAGTTATTTATCATTTATTAGATACAAGAGATAATACTCAGTTAGAGTTTAAAACAGTAGTTAATATTAAGCCTAGTTTAGAATATATTGGTCCTAGTAAATTAGATTTAAAATCTTTTGAAAAATATAAGCTTGATTTTGATATAAAAAATATGCACGAAGATGAATCTGTCGGGTATAGTTATTCGTCTAAAACTTTTACATTAAAAGGCGATACTATTAATGCAAAATTTATAGGGAAAGATGAATTAGTTATTAGTGTTAAAAATGATTTTAAAGTAAAAGATATGATTAGAATTAGTGTGGAAGTAAAACTTTCTCCACTAATGATTATTCTATTTGTTATTGGTGGACTAATTATAGTAGCTGCTATTATAATTGTGATAGTAATATTACTGAAGAACAAGAAAAAAGTTTAGGATACTAGCTAAAAAACTCTTTAAAAGCAACTTCTATCGCATCAATCAAGTTATATGGTGGTGCATAGTTTCTAATAACTTTATATCCATATTTTTCAACAAAGTCTTTTTTAAATCCAGGATGGTTCTTTTTCTTTACCAAATCTAAAATAGTTTCAGCCTTTACTAAATAGACTTCTCCATATTTTTTAAATGAGAAAAGAAAGAAACCAATTCCACCTAAAGATAAGACACTTTCAAGGTGGGTATATTGCTGACTTCTTATCATTGTATAAGGGATAGAATCATGAATAGTTTCTTTACATTCAAAGTCGATATATTTGCCTTTATATACTCCTACATAATCTGTTGTTGATTTTGATTCAAAATAAGCTTCTTCAATCATGCCCTTTTTTTCTTTAGACATCTTTACAATTCTAATAGGTGTAGGTCTTTTATAGATATTTGCAATACCCCTTGCACGGTAAAAGTCACAAGTAGTTGAAATATCTTTTTCAAAAGACATTCCTAAGTTTGCTTTTAATTGATGCTCTTTTATTTTTTGTTCTTCACTCTTGTTTTCTTTTTTGCGATGGTCGATAGTTGACTTTACTTTTTTTGTCTCAACTTTCTTTCCATTGGGGTAATTAATAATTCTCATATTAATCCCCAAAAGAAAACTTTTTAATTTGTTCAGCAGTTAGTTCAGGCTTAGAAGAAAGATCTAATATCTTAAAAAGATGCTTAGTTTCTTCTTCACCAAGAAGAGAAAACCAACTAGCAAAAAGATATGATAATTGGACTTTACATATTGAATAATATTTTTTACCTTTTTCAGTTAAATTAACATATATTTGTCTTCGATTATCTAAATTAGTTTTTCGACTTATAAAATCTTTTTGTTCAAGTGATTTTAAGTTTGTTGCTATGTTAGGTCTAGTTGAATTGAGTGCTTCAGCAATACTTGAAGGAAGGACATCTTTTTTATCATATAAATAATAGATAATTTGAAAGTCTAATTGAAATATATTTTTAATAAGTGAAAAGCCACCATTGTGAATTATTTTATCAATGTAATCAATTAGTTTATCTATCTTAGATTGCAAATTTGGATCAATATTATCGTTCATATAATTCCCCTTATATAATTATTCTAATATAAAACATTTAATAGATAAAACTATTTTATTAATAAAACTATTACATAGATGAAGAAGGTAAATAAAGTATAATAGTTTACTGGATGAAAAATAGTGATGAATTAAAAGATTACTTCAAAGACAATCCTTATTTAATCGCTCTTGATTTAGATGGCACTTTACTTAACAAAGAAGGGAAGATTTCTTCTAAGAGTAAAGAATATATTAAAGAACTACAAAGTTATGGAAATAAGATTGTTCTTTCAAGTGGTAGATCAGATACTAATCTTCTCTTTTTCCATAAGCAACTAAATCTAAATACTCCTCTTATTTCATATAATGGAGCAAAGATATCTTTTCCAAAGACAAGAAAGAAAGATATAGCATATACTTTTGATGAAAAGATAATCAAAGAGTTTTTATCTCATTATCAAGAAACAAGTTTTATTAATATCTTTGGTGAAGATGATTCTAATGCCTTCTTTTTAAAAGAATACAAATTATTTGAAGATTTCTTTGCAAGTGGAAATAAGACAATCATCTATGGAAGCTTTTTAGAGAATGTTAAAAATAATCTTTTTTCTTTAATTGTTCAATCAAGTGATACATCTAATAATGATGAAATGGATAAATTCTTAAATAGTATTCATAAAGATTATCATCTTAGATTCTGGTATGACTTTCCTGTTTTTGGAGAGTTTTATCAAGATGGTGTAAATAAAGGTAATAGTTTAAAGAAGGTCGCTTCGTATTTAAAAATTAAAAAAGAAAACATCATTGCTTTTGGTGATGGAAATAATGATTTAGAAATGCTTAAATTTTCTCATTATCCTTTTGCAATGAAAAATGGTTCTTCTTTATTACATAAAGAAATTAAGAAAGTTACTAAATATACTAATGATGAAGATGGGGTAGTGTATTCTTTACAAGAACTCTTCTCTTCTCTTAGTAGTTAATTATTTTGAATATTTATTAATTATTTCTTTAGCAAAATTAACAGCTAGAGATAAGTCTTTTTCATTTGGTCTATTCTTATTAAAGAATAACCATTGACCAATTATGACTTTGTCTTCTGTTGCAATATTAACTTTGTTTTCAATAGCGCATTTTTTTATTCGACTATAAGTAGATCTTCCACTACAAGAAGTGCAGATGTTGACAAGAAGTTTAATCTTATCTTTATTAGTTGAAATAAAGTTTGCGACTTTTTTATCAATGTTATTTGCATACATTGCATTAAGTAAAAATAAAATATCGACTTCTTCTTTTAAATTTGAATTAATAGAATGTGATTCAATTTTTAGATTAGATGACAAGGTATCAGCAATTTTTTTAGTGTTTCCCTTTCTTGATTTAGTAAAGTACCTAATTTGAATATTCATATTGTTCTCCTTTTATAATGTAATTATAAAATAAGGTTATAAGATAGACAAATAAAAATATTATAATTGAATAGGTGTGAAATACATTGTTACTAAAGAAGATGGCCAAAGAAGAATCGATAAAGTAGTAAGAAAGATGCTCAGCGGTGCACCTCTTTCTTTTATATATAAAATGTTTAGGAAAAAAGATGTTAAGGTTAACTCTAAAAGAGTACCAATTGACTATATTATTAATCCAGGTGATGAAATTGAAATATATATTAAAGATGAACTATTAAATGAATTTAAAGAAAATAGGGAGATTAAACTATCTAAAAATGATTTAAAAGTCATTTACGAAGATAACAATATCATCATTGTTGATAAACCTTCTGGGATACTAGTTCATAATGGAGGAAAAGGAGAAATGACTCTTCAAATGAAAGTAAATAGTTATATGTATTTAAAAGGAGATTATAGGCCTAACAATATGACTAATTTTACTATCTCTCCTGCTCATAGGCTTGATCGAAATACATCAGGACTTATTATCTTTGGTAAAAATGAAATGGCTATGCAAGAGTTATATAAACTATTTCAAGATAGAAAAGAAGTTGAAAAAAGATATCTTGCTTTAGTTACTGGTTCAACTCCAAATAAAGGAATTATAAATAAAAATCTTATAAAGGATGAAAAAACAGGTACAGTATCAATTACTTCTTCTAGTAAAGGAAAAGAAGCTATTACTACATATATTAAAAAAGAAAGTTTTTCAAGTAAATATTCTTTATTAGATTTAGAACTAGTTACTGGAAGAACTCATCAACTTAGAGTTCATCTTGCCTATATTAAGCATCCTATTGTTGGAGATAGCAAATACGGAGATTTTAAAGTAAATAAAGAATTTGAAAAGAAATATCAACTAAAAAATCAATTTCTTCATTCATATTTATTTAGGTTTAAAAATATTGAAGGAGAATTATCGTATCTATCAAATAAAGAATTTATTTCTCCTCTACCTGAAAGATATAATAATATATTAGAAGACTTAAGGAAGAAATAATGAGTTTATCTATAATACTTCTTATTATCGCACCGATATTTGGTATTCCTCTTTTTCTTTTACCTGATAATAAGATTAGAATCTTTTCTTTTTCTTTTATCACTGGTTTTTCTTTAGTTGTTGCTTTAATTGTTTTAGATATTATCTATAATCAGTTTGCTATAAGAATTGCAAAAGGAATTTATCCAGCAGTAGGTTGGTTTTTTAATAATAATAAAGAACTTAGTATAAATGAAAAATATCGAATCATCTTTTCTTTTGTTCAGATTCTTGCTTTCTTACTAGGTACTATTATTTCATATGTTACTTTTAATACTATTTATATTGGTAAAAACCCTTCTATTTCTAAAAAGAATAATCAAGTATTAAATGCTTTTTGGCGTGTGATTATGTTTTTTATATCTTATCTTCCTGTCTGCTATTTTTTAATTTGTATTAGGGGATTATCTTCACTTAGTGATGGATTTATGAAACCTCTATTTAATTTAATCTACTATATAGGTGCTTAATATGGATGAAGATAAAAAGTTTTATTTATTAGCAGAAATCGCTGGGTGGAACTGTTCTAACTATTCTGAAGAATATGGAGCCAAGATTCAAAATAGTTCTGCATATCGAACTTTAAAATACAATATTCCTGAAGCTGAAGGAGTCTTTACTCAAGATGCAAAAGAACTAATTGAGAACTATAATAATCTTGATTTTAATCCTAGCACGATTAAAGAATGTTTTCTTCTAGAAGAAAAAGTTAATTATCTTGCTTTGCATTCTGATCCCCGTTTTTATATTAATCCATTTTCAATTGTTCCTAATTATATAGGTTCAATTTCTTCTCTAGGAGATTTAGCTTTATCAATCAATGGAAAAGATATAACTATTAATGAAATTATTTTTGATGATAGTATTACTATTGAAGATAAAAAGAAAGTTGTTGAAGAAAAAGTAGATTATTACTTATATGATTTTGAACAACTTGTTAGTGAAGCTATTGGAAATGCAAAATCAAGGACAAATCAAGAAAGAAAGACTCAGAACAAGTTTTTCAAACGTACTATCTTAAAATTCTTCTTAGATATCTTCTTAGTTACTTTTTTATTATTTATTTTTACATTTCCAAATAACTTATTCTTTTCTAATCTATATAACAATGATTATTCAAAGATATTAACATATGTATCTTATATCTATCCAATTATGTGTTTTATTACTTTGATAATTGATGTATCTTTTTATTCATATCGAGCAAGGATATATGAACCGATTAATTATGCGCGAAGATTTTTAAAGAAGAACAGTGACCTTCTTTTCCAAAGTTTAAAAAGACAAAAAGAAAAGCTTTTAGATTATATCTTTGGTGCGATTCAAACAAGAATCGAACTAATTAATGATTTAAGTGATTTTTCAATTCTTTCTACTTCTTATGTGAGTCTTGATAAAATTGTTAATATTGAAAAAGAAGTAAAGAAATTAAAATATCGAAGACTATCTGATATTTCAACTTCTCTTTCTTATGCATCTCTTGGAGTCCTAATTCTTACAATGGCCGTTTATTTTATTTCTCTTTCAATTAATTTGGTGATATAAATGAAATATAGATATAAGAAAAATAGTTATAGCGATATATTCCAACTTGCAAAAGTAATGTATAAAGATACTTCCTTCTTTGCAAAAGAATTAAAAGAAGAAAAACTGCTTTCTTTTATTTCTTCTTTAGATAAACATAAAGCAAGTGAAATAGAAAAAATATCAAAGTTAATTTTACCTGATGATGTTTTAGTATTTAAAGCAACATATATTCTTAATCCTTTTATTTCTTTTCGTTTTGCAAATAAAGAATTTAAAGACTATAAAGAGTTAGGCCTAGCTATGCTTATATCTTCTCCACAGATAGATAATAGTCTTAGTCAAATAGTTTCATATTCATTATTATCAGAACACATGCTTTCAACTAACTATAACGAAGAAAATCAAGAAGAATATGAAAGGATTGTTGAATATCAAAAAGAAGGTATGAATGATTTATCATATGGGTATTTTTTAATCGCCTATTATTTATCTAAAAAAGAAAATATTATTTTTGATCATGTTGAATATCCAGACTTGTTTTCTTTTGTTTATTACCTATATCATTCTAAATATGATAAAGAAGAACTTGGCCAGCTTTTATCTCATTCAGCTATGCTAAAGGCTTATTCAAAGTTTGGAAAAGAAAAACACAAAGTAGATGAATTCCTCCATCTAAATAGCGAACTAGATAAAAGCGAGCAGGACTTAAAAGAGTTTATTAAAAATTTTAAATAATAAAATTATATTTTATTAAGATTAAATATTAATCCAATATCTTTCTAGTACTTCATTATTATCAATAACTTCATTTTCTTTGATTCCTCCATTATTGATAATTGATTTTTTTGAACCAATATTATTTTTATTACAGACCATTAAGACTTTGTCTATTCCTAATTTTTTACATTCAATGAGTGCAAGAGAAATCATTTTAGTTGCAACTCCTTTTCTTCTTTCACTGGGTCTTACTCCATCACCAATATGACCTCCACAAAAAAGAAGATGTTCATTTAAATAATGCCTAATACTTATTGCACCTAAAAGTTTATCTCGATTAATATCATAAGCAAAGAAGGTTGAAGAAGGGACAAGTTTATCAGTTGCTTTTTTAACATCAATATTTAAGATATAGTTATCAAAGTCGTGATAGTCATTTTTAAAAATTACATGAGGACAGTAATTTTCTTTCTTTTCTTTTATCCACTCATCCATCATTTCAAATAATTGATTTTTATATTCCTTAGATATCTTTACTAGCTTAATATTTAATTCATTCATATTTTTACCTATTAATATTATAAAAAGGTGGGACGAATCCCACCTTAATTATATATTGTTATATTTAAGTTTATTCGTCTTGGCTTAAAACACCATAAGTTAAGAAAGATAAGACACGATCAAATGTTAAATTATCTTTTCCAACGAAGATGAGTTTATCACCAGAATGTAAGACATAATCAGGACCAACTGATTGTTTAGTAGTATTTGATGAATCAACTACGGCAACAATTGTTGCTTCAGTATAGTTCCAAAAATAAACTTCACCAATAGTTTTACCATTAATCCAGCTGCCTTGTGGAATTTCAGCAGTTGAGAAAGTGATAGCTTCAGTTGTTTGATAAGTGAAAGAATCTTTCATATCATCAATTGCATTCATTAACTTATCTTGAACTTCTCTTGTATCAGCAATAAGTTTTAAAACATTTGCATATTTATTCTTAATTTGAGTGGCTGCCTTCCATTTTTCTGAGAAGTCTTTTGCATGTAAGACTGAATCGACGAAGACACCAACACCTCTTTTTGCAGAAACAACACCTTCTTTTTCAAGGATGTTAAGAGCTTTTCTAACAGTTTCTGGTGAGACTCCATATTGAGCACCTAAAACAGAACGACCCTTAAGTAAAGTTCCTTCTGGATATTCACCATTTAAAATCTTTCCGCAAATGTCTTGAGAAATTTTAATGTACCTTGGTGTGTTTTTTTCTATTGGCATAATATTTTTTTACCTCCGAACAATTAAAAGTATAAATCAAAGTTAGTAAAATTACAATATTTTTCTTAAAATTTTTTAATAACGATTTTATTTTTTTAATAAGTTGTTTAAGCAAAAATATTTTTTTATTAGTTATTAGATTCTTTTACTTTGCTTATTAATCACACTTTTTAAAAAAAAGTGTCTATTTTTAGATATAATATTGCTTGTAGTATTTATTGGAGGTTTTTATGGCAAAAGAAAAATACACAATGATGTCGGTAGATGGTAACACAGCTGCTGCTTTAGGATCTTACAAGTTTTCTGAAGTTGCTGCAATTTATCCAATTACCCCTTCTTCTCCAATGGCAGAACATGTGGATGAGTTTGCTGTTGCACATATGAAGAATGTCTTTGGTGATGAAGTCAAAGTTGTTGAGATGCAGTCAGAAGCTGGCGCTAGTGGTGCTGTTCATGGTGCTTTACAAGGCGGAGAATTATCAGTTACTTATACTGCTAGCCAGGGATTATTATTAATGATACCTAACATTTATAAATGGGTTGGTGAAGAACTTCCAGCTGTACTACATTGTGCTGCTAGATCTTTAGCTAGTAGATCACTATCAATTTTTGGTGATCATGGTGATATATATGCAGTTAGACAAACTGGTGCAGCAATGATTTGTTCTCATTCAGTTCAAGAAGTAATGGACTTAGCTCCTTTATCTCACTTAATTGCAATTGAAGCTGCCGCTCCAGTAATTCATTTCTTCGATGGATTTAGAACTAGTCATGAAATTCAAAATGTTGAAGTAGTTAATGATGAATGGTGGAAAGCTCAGTTAAATAAAGATGCTGTTGAATCATTTAGAAAAAGAGCACTTAATCCTCATGGACATCCAGTCACAAGAGGTGGTGCAGAAAATGATGATATTACATTCCAAGGAAGAGAAGCTCAAAACCAACATATTGATAATATTGTTGATGTTGCTTCTAAATATTTTAAAGTTTTATCTGAATCTACTGGTAGACCATATGCTCCTTTTGTTTATCACGGTGCAAAAGATGCAACAAGTGTTATTGTAGCAATGGGTAGTGTCACTGAAGCAGCTATTGAAGTAGTTGATGATTTAGTCAAAAAAGGAAAGAAGGTTGGTTTATTAAAAGTTCATTTATATCGACCATTTTCTGTTAAGCACTTTGTAAAAGCTTTACCAAAGAGTGTAAAGAGAATAGCAGTCTTAGATAGAACAAAAGAACCTGGTAGTGAAGGTGAACCACTCTATTTAGATGTTCTTGCTGCTTTGAAACAAGAAAATAGAAATGATATTAAAGTTATTGGTGGTAGATATGGTATCTCTTCTAAAGATACTCAACCAAAACACATTAAGTCTGTCTTTGACTTTTTAGATGCAAGTAAGAATTGGACTGGCTTTACTGTTGGTATTAATGATGATGTTACTAACTTATCAATTAAGATTGATGAGAAATATCAAATCGACCATAAATATACTTCTTGTTTATTTTATGGACTTGGTTCTGATGGTACAGTCAGTGCCAATAAATCATCAGTTAAGATTATTGGAGATGAAACTCACCAATATGCACAAGCTTATTTTGCATATGACTCAAGAAAAGCAGGTGGAGTTACTAGGTCTCATTTAAGATTTGGTAAACAACCAATTAGATCTACATATTATGTTCAAAATGCTGATTTTATTTCTTGTTCACTTGATTCATATATTTTTAAGTTTGATATGATTAAGAATCTTAAAAATGGTGGAACATTCTTATTAAATACTGATATGGATGATGCTTCTTTAATTGCTTCTATGCCAAATAGAATGAAAAAACAACTTGCTGAAAAGAAAGCTAAATTCTATGTTATTGATGCTAATAAAATAGCATCAAGTATCGGAATGGGTAGACATACTAACACTATTTTACAAGCATCCTTCTTCTATTTAAATCCAAAAATCATGCCTTATGCTGAAGCAAGTAAGTGGATGAAGAAATTTGCTGAAAAGACATATGCAAGAAAGGGCCAAGAAATAGTTGAAATGAATTATAAGGCTATTGATCAAGGTACTGAAGGACTTAGAGAAATCAAAGTTGATCCTTCTTGGTCTAAACTCGTTGTAACTAATAGAGTAGAAGAATCTAGTGGTGAAGATTACTGGAAAGATTATGTTGAAAAGATTGGTAATCTTGAAGGTGATGATTTACCAGTATCAATATTCAAGAAGTGGGAACTTGAAGATGGTACAATGGAAAACAATATTACATTAAAAGAAAAAAGAGCCATTGCTGATAGAGTTCCAGTCTGGAATAAAGAAAACTGTATTCAATGCGGACAATGTGCATTTGTTTGTCCTCATGCAACAATTAGAACATTCCTTCTTGATGAAAAAGAAACAAAGTTACTTAGTGCAAGTGAAAAGAAAGATGTTCTAGAACCAGTTAATCCAAAAGCAAAAGGAGATAAACTTGTCTTTAGGGTTCAAGTTTCACCAATGAACTGTGTTGGTTGCGGACTTTGTGTTAATGTCTGTCCTGGTAAACCAAAGAAAGATGCTACTGGTGCAATAGTTAAAGATAGTAATGGCCAAATTGTTAAAGAAAAAGCTCTTGTATTAAAAGAAGCTAAATCTCAATTTGATAAAGAAGATACTGCTCAAAAATTATTCACTAAGGTTGAGCCAAAACTCGGTTATTTTGGTGAAACTACTATTCAAGAAATCTCTTTAAGAAGACCATATCAAGAAGTTAGTGGTGCATGTGCTGGTTGTGGAGAAACTCCATATTACAGACTTGTTTCTCAACTATTTGGTCCTGATATGCTTGTTGCTAATGCAACTGGTTGTTCATCAATATATAATGGTTCAACTCCACTTACTCCATTTATCAAAGATAAGAATGGAAATGGTGTTGCCTGGGCTAACTCTCTATTTGAAGATAATGCTGAATACGGATATGGTATGAGAGTTGCAACTGATAATAAACTTCTTAAAGCAGTCAATATCATTAATAACTGCATAAAAGAAGTTGAACCAGAACTTGCAAAAGTATTAAAGGATTATCAAGCAAATATTAAGAATAAAAATCATATTAGAGAAATCTTACCATCCTTACTTGACTTAGTTAAAAAATCTAAGAATAAAGAAGTTAAGAAACTCTTATTAATGAAAAATGATTTACTTGATAAATCAGTCTGGATTGTCGGTGGTGATGGCTGGGCTTATGATATTGGTTATGGTGGTCTTGATCATATCTTAGCTAGCGAAGAAGACTTTAATATTCTTGTTCTTGATACTGAAGTCTATTCAAATACTGGTGGCCAAATGTCAAAATCTTCTCAAACTGGACAAATCTGTAAATTTGCAGCTTCTGGTAAGAAAACAGCCAAGAAGAATTTACCTCTTATTGCAATGGCATATGACTCAGTCTATGTTGCTTCTATTGCTCTTGGTGCAGATCCACAAATGGCAATTAAAGCAATTAAAGATGCTGAATCTTATAATGGACCATCTCTAATATTATGTTATGCACCTTGTGCAAACCACGGAATTAAAGGTGGACTTGCCCTATCAATGGAACAAGAGAAACTTGCAGTTGAATCTGGATATTTCTTAACATTCACTTATGATCCAAGATTAAAAGAAGAAGGTAAATCACCTCTTACTATGGGTAGAATTAAACCTGACTTTAATAAGATTAGAGATTATTTACTTACTTCAAGTAGATATTCTCAACTTCCAAAAGTTACTTCTGAAGCTGAAGCCTTATTTGAAAAGTGTCAAAAATATGCACAAAGAAGATATGAAGACATCATCAGATATGGTGGCTTAGAAGTTAAATAATTAATTAGTTAAAATAAAAATAGCCTCAGCAGAAATGTTGAGGCTTTTTTTATATCTATCTATCTATCCTTGGCGGATAGATAGACTTAATTATGTAATCCTTTCAAAAATGTATTCAGTTTACTATGATTATACCAATATGATGAATCTAGTTCATAGTCAACTTCAACACCACTATCATTACATATATAAGAATTATTATGTTTATACATTGTTTGAGATGGTCCAGATATTTGGAATAAGCTTCCAACTGTGTCAGATCCATAAGAAACTGGGCAAGCACCACCACCTGATTTAAGCCCAATTATTTTTGCACAGCCAAGTGATTTACAACTTGAAGGGAATAAACTTCCACAAGAGAAGGAGTAGTCACTAGTTAAGACATAGAAATTATATTTTCCTTTGTATGTGTCGCTACTTTCTCCACCAATACCATTTCCGTCTAAGTCGACCTTGTAATGATATTCAATAATACTTTTCTCAATTGTATCTCTTTCATGCATTACTGGATCATTAGTCATAAAGGCAAGAAGTTGAGGAACAACTAAGACCATTCCCCCACCATTAAGTGTTATATCAAAGACAATGTTTTTGATGTTACTCATTTGACTAATTAATTTAAAAGCAAAAAGAACAGCATAAAAAGAATCATCTTCAACAATACTCGAATAATAAAACTCAGGATTAGTATCCATATGAGAAAGAACCATATTAAATTGTTCATCAGCTTCACTTAAATCTTCAGCTGTTTGTATATCACCATTAAAAGAGTCAAATTGAATAATAGCAGTTTCATCTTCAAAATATAAACCACTTTCAACATTTTTTAAACCTGTTGCTGTTTGAACTTGTTGAATAGTTTCACCAAGAGTTTCCATTCTTAGTAATTTGTATTTATGATAGTCAGACATTATTTTATATGCTCTTGTTGAAGAATCTACCATTGATGTTTCAACTTCATTAATAGTACATAAAGGAGTAGAGTGATTCATACCTGAATGGACATCTCCTAAAACCTTTGAAAAGATATGCTGTAAGATGTATGCATATTGATTTGGAGTTGTTGCATTAACTAAATGATTATATATAGTGTCTGCTTTTTTATTCATTCTATCACCTAAATAGATATATTCAATTTCTTCTTTGAAATATTCTTCAAATGAATCAATGTTTCGATAATCTTTTAATCCATAGAAAGTATCAAGATAGAAAAGAAGATAATTTATATTGAAAGTCTTGACATTGTTTCCAAATAGATTCTTACCAAAATTACTCTTTCTTTTAGAAACAAAGAAGTCTAATGAATAACTATCTCCATCAGCTTTCATAAGTTTGATATTATTTTCATCTTCTTCATATTTTCCTTGATATGATGAAATAATTTCAATGTTATTTCCTGTAGGAGCACTTGAAAAAAGTGAATCAAGGGTAAAATTATTTTTTTGAGTTGCAAGTAACTGCCTATATGCATATTTTTTATTTGTTGTGTCAAAAAGTAAAATAGTATTAAGATAGACATTTACATCTTTATCTTGTTGTAACAAAGAAGAATCAGTATATGCAACTTTACCATCAGTAGATAAAGAAGAATTCTTTATTAATCTAGAGTCATAATTATCTTGAGGGTGGAGAATAGCATCTTCACTAGAATAAAAATAATATGTAGCAGCTCTACTTAGTGCACCAAGATTAATAATAGCATCATTACCATTGTAATAAAAAGATGTGGTTTCAGAAATAAACGGAGCAATAGTATTTAACGGAACATAAGATTTACCACTAATGTTATAGAAATAGATTTCATATTTTGCAAAATCAAAAGTAACTTGCTTTTCTGGTTCGGTTAAATATTTAGTAAGTTCAGATTCACTTACTATTCCTCCGATACTTGCATAATCATTAGGCAATCCGTTATTCCAAGAATTATTTATATAACTCATATATTTAGAATAACTATTTGTATATACTTTGCTATTTTTAATATCGATATATAAAGGTGCGTAACTTTTTTCATATGGAACAGTAAGAGAAGTTACATTTTGATTAAATAATTCAAATTTAAATAAAGAATTTGCTTCTACTTCACTCAAGATTAAAGAATTATCAAAGTCTTTTTTAGCTTCAGCAGGTAGCTCACTATATAATTCATCAAAGTTAGGATAAGTGATGTATTTTGCAATCATTGGAATATCTTTTACATCAACATAAGGAACATCGCCTTCAACATTGATATTATAGATAGTTAAATCTTTACTAATTAAAACATCATTTATATTATAATCAAGCACTTCACCTTGGGGTAAATCTTCTTTCTTAGGAATAGTATCACCAACATATAATTTGACACTTTTTTGTAATGATATTTTAGGATCAACTGTAACAGATACTTTTATTTCTTTATATAAATCTTCTTCTTTTCTAAAAATAGCATCATCATTTACATCAACATATGCAAAAAGTGAACAAGAACCTATCTTTATTCCTGTAACTAATCCATCATTATTTACAGATGCAATCTTATCATCAGTTGAGACAAAACTTATTTCTTTCTTTGAATAATTTGTAGTAGCTGATACTTGTTTTGATTCACCTCTAAGAAGAGTAATTTCTTCTTCAGCTACATTTACATAATATTTGTCTCTATCAATTCCTGTAGAATCACTTTTACAACTTGATAGAGAGACAAGTAGCGTACATAGCGCCAACAACAAATTTTTCTTCATTACTTCACACCCCCAACTTAACAACTTTTTATCTACACAAAAATTATATCATAAGGAGTTTAAAATATATATTTATTTGCTAGTAAAATACATTTAAAAGAATGTAGATTAGATATTAATTAATAAACTATTTACTAAATTCTTTAGTAATAATATCAATATATGAATTTTTATCTAAAGAAATTAAATCATTACAAATTGGAATTATTGATGATGCTTTTGAACTTCCATGTGCTTTATATATTATTTTTTTAGTTCCTAAAACTAAGGCACCACCAAGGGCAGTATAGTTAAATAAAGAATTTATTTTATTAGATAATTCTTTATTAGAATCTTTTGCTAAGTTAGAACAAATTAAACCAACTGATTCTGCATTTTTTAAAATAACATTACCAGTAAAGCCATCTGATACTATTACATCAGCCTTATCTAAAAAAACATCATTGCCTTCAATATTACCGATAAAGTTAATATCTTTTTCTTTTAAAGTAGCATATGCGTTTTTTAGTTGTTCAGAACCTTTATGTTCTTCTTTACCAACATTAAGTAGAGATACTCTTGGAGAACCAACTTTCATATATGCTTTCATAAAAGCATCACCGATATGAGCAAATTCTACATATTTATCAGCATTAAAAGCAAGATTAGCTCCACAATCAAGAAGAAGGAAGTCTTTTCCGTTATAATGTTTTAGCAATGCTCCAAGAGCAGGAGTTTGAATATTTTCAATTAACCCAAGTTTAAATCTTGAACCAACTAAAGTTGCACCAGTTGATCCAGCAGTAATAAGCCCAATAGCATCTTTATTTTCTTTTAAATAAGAAATACACATAAGTAAAGAAGTATCTAAAAATTCACCTCTTGCAATTAACATAGGATTATCATTATTAGTAATTACTTTATTTGTATCTAATATTTTAATTGAATCATGATTTATGTTTTCTTTTTGAAAAACACCTTCAATTTTCTCTTTTGGACCAGCACAGACAAAACAGTATGTAGGATATTTTTTACTTGCTTGAGTTACACCACTAAGGAGTTCTTCATATCCATAATCAGAACCAAGAAGATCAATAACTATTTCTTTCATTATTTATCAACCCCGATTAAATAGTCATATACTTCTTGTTTACCATCAATTAAACCAACTTCTAAAGATGGATATTTTTTATTAATTTCACTAACTGTTTCTTCAGCTTCACTTTCAGGAACATTTTTAGACTTTATTAAAAATAAGACTTGTTTATCGTTAATATCACTAATATGTGAAAGAAGATCAATAACAGCATCTTT
>CACYDF010000124.1 GCA_902773085.1 uncultured Erysipelotrichaceae bacterium | reverse complement strand
TAATGATAACTTTCCTATAAATATTCCAAGTGCTTTCACAATAATAAAAGGAGTAATCGAATATCAAGAACAGGTTTATCAACAGAAAAGAAGATATCACGAACAAATGATAACAAATAGTTTTCCATTAATGAGGCAACGTAGGAAACCTAGGTTATAAAACATTGAGAAAAATTTTGATTATAGGAAACACAAAATATTTGAATCCTTTTTAACCCCTTTTTACAAGTCTCGTTTTTATAACAACTCAAATTTAACTATTTTCTACTCCCAATCATTAATAGGTAAGAATTATTAAAAATCACTCAAAAAACGAAAAAATCCCCTATTTAAGGGAATATTTAGAATTTAGATAAAATAAGTACTTGTAAGCATGAAGTCAAAATTTCTTCTTGAAAAAATCAAGATTTTGTTATATTATATAAGTCACAGAACAGAAGAATTCTTTTACAAAGTGATAGATTTAAGAGACAATTATAAATGGATAATTGTAAATTTGACTTAAAAATTCAATGCAAATATACGATAAAAATAAAAAATTTGTGTTTTTTTGACAAATTTTAATTATAATATAAGAGATCAGTATCCTGTATTGATACGGGTTAATGTCTGGTAAGACTCCGTCCCCCAATCAGGATTTTTTTTTAGGAGAGAAAAATGGCTTCAATTAGGCAACAAATAAAAACACTTCACGAAAAAGGTATGATAATAGACGATGAGTCCGTAGTAAGAAAAATATTATTGGATGAAAATTATTATAATGTCATTAATGCATATAAAGATTTATTTCTTGATGGTACTTACCATCAGCAAAATATCAATGACCCTGATGAAAAATATTTAAATAATGTTAATTTCAATGAACTGTTTTCAATGTTCAAGTTTGATAGGAGTCTTAGGGAGTTATTTTTAAACTATTTTCTAATTGTTGAAAATCAATTTAAAACTCATGTTGCTTTTGAATTCTCGCATAAATATAGAAACAAAGGAAAAGAAGCATACTTAAATTATAATAACTATGACTGTGGCCCAAAAAACGAGAATAAAGCCAATGTCCTTGACTTGATTGGAGGCATTTGTGAAACAATCAAATTAAATCAAAAACACGATATAATAAAGCATTTTCTTGACACTAATCAGCCAATCCCAATATGGGCTTTAGTTTCTTTTTTTGAAATGGGTAAAATTAAAAAGTTCTACATAAATTGTGATAGCCATATAAGATATAACATTGCTCAAAAATATTATAAAATTCAAGATTCAGAATTAAAATCATTCATAGAGACAATAAATATGTTTAGAAATGTATGTGCGCATGATAATAGATTATATTGTTATAGAATTAAAGACTTTCAGAAACAAATTTCTGATATGCCAGTACATAGAAATATGAAATTAACAACCATGGCTACAAAAAACGGAAGTATTTTTACTTTGGGCAAAAATGATTTATTTGCTTGCGTAATTGCACTTAAATATCTATTATCAGATAAATTATTTGGTGAATTTTTGCAATCTCTTGATAATATTGTTTTAAAACTAAAGGGTAAATTAAAATCTATACAGGTAGATAAGGTCTTAAAAAAGATGGGCTTTCCATTAGCAAACCAATCAGGTCAATTAGATTGGCATGAGATTATAAATATTTCAAAGTAAACTATACAATGATAGCAGAAATAAAAGGAAAAATAAGCTCATCAGGTTCAAATTTAAATGATAGATTGGAAGACCAATTAACTAGAAATTAATTGATGACAATACAAAATTATGGGTTCAAAGAAACTTTAAAATGGTGTTTTGACTAGAAAATACAGCAGTAATAGACTATATGGTAGAAAAACAAATGTGATATAAATCTAAAATCTTTAATTATTTCATGCCAAAAGGAGGAAATTTATGAGAAAGAAAGGAAAGGTTCTTAATTTTAGTTTAAAAGAAGTTTACGAAGAAATAGGATATAAGTTCAAAACTCCATCTTTATTAATTCAAGCTTTGAAAGACTCATCTTGTACGAATAACAAGTTTATAGATAAAGATGATGCAAGTACTGCTTACTATGCAACTAAGAATAATAAAACATTAGCTTTTTATGGTGATTTATCAATATATGGAGCAATAGGAAAAATTATAGGAGAAAACACATATACATTTAATAAGGACCATATAGAAGAATATACATTTCTTTGTTCTTTAAAGGAATTAACAAATAAAAAAGTTTCATTAAGCAAAAATGAAACATTTAAAGAAATGGTAAGAGAAAATGATTTCTATTCAAGGTATGTTATAAAAGGAGAAGCTTTAAATAAAAGCAAAAAATCAGAAGCTGATAGTTTTGAAGCTGTAATGGGAGCAGTAGCAATTGATTCAAATTGGAATTACCAAGAAATTATTAAAGTTTTCAAAAAATTAATGCCGTTTTATAAAGAAAAAGTTTTTACAGAAAGAGATTATTACAATTATCTATCTGGAATCGAAAAAGAAACTTGTTTAGAAAGGATTAGTGAACTTGTCAACAATAAAACAATTAGAAGACCCATTGTTAATGAACTAAGTTTCGAAGATAATCTGTTCTGTTTTCAATATGAAATATTGGGAATTGGAAAAGCAACTGGATTAGGGAAAAGTAAGAAAGAAGCAAAAAGAGATGCATGTAATAATTTAATTAAAGAGTATCTAAACAAGAACAAACAAGATTATAAAGTATAAGGCGCTTAATTATATAAGGAAGTGAAAATCAATGATTCAAAAGCTTATGACTTCATTCAAAAATATAAATCATAAACTTTTTATTTCTTTATTAGTAATGGGACTAGTCCCTACTATATATACTACTTTAAGAGTTTTCTATCTTGGTAATATTCCAGGTGAATACTCATATAGTATTGCAGGACAATTATCTTGGATTAATTTAATATATGAAGTTATTAATGAAGCTATTATTCTTCCATTATTCTATTTTGTTGGAAAAGTATTAGATGACAAGAAAGAATTAACAAACAGAATAAAGACTAGTTTAATAATAACTTTAGGTATATATCTATTATTATCTTCTTTCATTATTATATTTGCTAATCCTTTATTAAAAGTAATGGCAACTGATCCAACAATTATTGATGATTCAACTTCGTATATAAGAATTGAAGCAATTGCAAATATATTTGGAATACTTTCTCAACTTGTACTAGTAGGACTTATTACTCTTGGTAAAGATAAACAAGTATATCTTTTAACTGGAGTAAAACTAATACTATGTCTAGTATTAGATTTATTCCTAGTTTCTTCTTTATCTTTCTCTGCTAATTTAGGAGTTAATGGAATAGGAATAACTAATATTATTGTTAATGCAATAATATTTATTACAACATTAATATTACTTACTAGAAGTGGAGTTAATATCTTTAATAAAGAAAAACTAGATTTTAAATGGGCAAAAGAATTTATTAAAATAGGAGGAATATCGGGTCTTGAATCACTAGTAAGAAATCTTGCTTATATGATAATGATTGCAAGAATGGTTAATGTAGTTAATGAACAAGGGACATATTGGGTAGCTAATAACTTTATTTGGGGTTGGCTACTTCTTCCTATAATTCAACTTGGTGAACTAATTAAACAAGAAACATCAACTAATAAAGATGCAGTTAAGAACAATACTTTAGGATATATTACTATTACTATTATTACTATTTTATTATGGTGTATCTTAATTCCAGTATATAAACCATTTATGAAATATGTTCTTAACTATTCTGATGTTGATAAATTATTTAATCTAGTGATGATACTATTTGGATTTTATATACTTTATTCAATCCAGAATATATGTGATGCAACATTCTATGGGTTAGGTAAAACCCATTATATGTTATTTGAATCTATAGTGACTAATTCAATATATTATGGTATTGCATTTATTTTATATATTACAAAAGTTTGGCAACCTACTTTAATTAGTATTGCCTTACTCTTTGGTATAGGTAATGCCTTTGATACTATTGTATCAATTGGTGCATATATATTCCTATTAAAGAAAGAGAAAATAAATATATTGAATGTTGAAATTAATCAAAAGGCATATAAAGAAATATACTGAGTAAAGTTTTTTATATTAAGTAATTAAAATATAAAACTATAAAAACATTCCCATATAAATAGGAAGATAAGTAATATTATCTTCTTTCTTTATATTCTCACTAGAAAGAATATAAACATTATCATATTTATATTTACTAATTAAATGATTTAATGCTTTATGATCAAAGTAGCCTTGAGTATTAGTTTTACCTGATTTTATTTCAATTGGAATAACTTTGGTTTTATTTTCTAAAATAAAATCAACTTCTCCATTTTTCTTACTATTGTAATAATGAAGTTCTTCATATCCATGTGAATTTAATTCTTGAGCAATAACATTTTCATATTGAGCACCATAATTAATAGTAGTATTACCTTTCATAAAATTAACTTTCTCTACAACATTTAATAATTGATTATTTAATAATCCAATATCAGAAGAAAACAGTTTTAATGTTTTTCTTTGTTCTGATATCTTTAATGGAGATATAGGGTTAGTTACATTATATACAGGTAGAGCAATTCCACTTGCTTTTAACCATAAATACTTTTCTAACATCTCAATATTCTTAATACTGTTATATTCAATATGAGTCTTTATAAATCTTTTATTTTTACTATTTAATTCACTAGGTATTAAAGAATATGCTTCACTAATAAGAAGTCTGTCTTTCATAGGTGTATATTTAGTAATATCACTTTTATAGTAGTTAATAATAGTTTGTTGAATATTTGATACTAGTGATATATCACTAGTTTCAATATATCTTTTTACTACTTCTGGCATACCACCAATAACTATATATTCATTAAATAGACTTAACATTTTTTCGTGAATTTGATTAGGAACTTTTTCCTTCTTTTCAAAACAAGATTTAAGTTCATCAATTAAACTCGGAGCAATATTTTTAGCAAGAAGATATTCTTCAAAATCTAATGGATACATCTTAATTGCATCTAAATATCCCATTGGATTAAAATGAATATTATTTAAAGTTACTCCTAACATTGAACCAGAAAGAATAATTCTTACTCTATTATCTATAACTAGACTTTTGATAATAGAAATAAGATCTGTAGTATATTCTTCTTTCTTATTGCTATTATATAATTCTTGTATTTCATCAAAGAAAACAACACTATTATCTAAATTAATATTTCCGTAGAGTGAAACATTAATATAGAATTCTTCTTTATTTTTTAAATTAATGAAATGAGGTATTGCACTAGGATTTTGTGCAAAATCTATTTTTATTACATTATCAAAATTATCTTTGATGAATTCTTCAATAATATAAGTCTTACCTACTTGTCTTGCTCCATATATAAGTAATGCTTTCTTATCTTCTTTTTTCCATTCGATTAATCTATCAGTTATTTTCCTTTTCATAGTTATTGATATTATTATATATCTTTTAAATAGATTTTTGATACTTTTTCCTAATTTTAGGCAAAAGTATATGAAACTTTTTCCTAATTTTAGGCAAAAGTTACAAAATATGATAGTTATAGAGGAAATTTATTGATTTAGAAATATTTAGTTATTCTTAATATGTTTTTACTATTTATATTTAATAGAAATATAAGAAAAGGTTTTAAAAGTATCTGAATTCATTTTGATTAATATTGGAAATGAGTCTTCTATATATGTTTTTTTGCTTTTACCCCCGATAATTCGCCAAAACTGCAGTTTTTTAGTATTTTTTGGAGACTTATCTAAATAGATTATTAATAGGAAAACTTAAAACTAGATGAATATTTATTATTAAATCTACTTAGGGAATCTATATTATTTTAGTGAAAATAATTAAGGTAAACCTGAATAATTTCTAATAAATATTGGTTTTTAAGTGTATATAAGTTAAATTAAGTGAAAATATTTAGGGTAAACCCTTATTATTTCTTATAAAGAGGTTAAAAGATGGTAATTAAACGAGATTTATACTTAAATCAACTAATAGAAGCTAAGAAAAATAGAACCTTTTCGTTCAATCATCTTTTTTCCTTTAAACTATCCAAAACTCTTTGAAATGTTCTAGATGATTGCCCACACTTTTTCCCCATTTTTTCTCCCGTGACATAAGGGTCTTATTCTATTTCACTTTATACTAATTACTTAAGTTCTGTTAGTTTTATTGTGTCATTTATTGTGATTTTTGCTTTGTGATGGCTTTGAAGAAGTCAACCGACCACACGTCCAAAACTGTTTTATCCTTTATGAAATCTTTGACATCATCTTTTGCCTTTTCGAAATCAATCCAGTCGAATCGCTCACAAAGCATTTTCTTCACTTCGTCCAGAGTTAATTCGTCTTCCACTTTCCACGCGTTTGATTGGATGAGCTTCTGCTTAAGGTTTTCAAGATTCAAAGTCGCACCTCTTTGCAAATAGAAAACATAATCGTATAGGTCTCTTCCCTTGATTCTATTCTTCCAACCTCTACAAAG
>CACYDF010000123.1 GCA_902773085.1 uncultured Erysipelotrichaceae bacterium | reverse complement strand
TAGTGAGGGAAAATCTCTTGGTAATAAATCTTTAATAATATGATTATCAGCTCCTCTCCAAGTATATATTGTTTGATCAGGATCACCAACAACAGTAAGTCTAGTTAAATTATTAATCTTATCAAGAAGAAGTTTAACAAGTTCATATTGAACCTTATCTGTATCTTGAAATTCATCAATAAAGAACATTTTAAACTTCTGCTGCCAATACAATCTAACATCATTTTCTGATAGTAATATATTCTTTGTATATATAATTAAATCATCAAAATCAACTAGATTCTGTTTTATCAAGTTTTCTTGATATGATGAATAAACTTCTAATAAGGTTCTATAACTTACACTTGTAAAAACTTCATCACTACTATCAATTTGATCAGGAAGAATGCCTTCACTTTTTTTATGTTTAATAATAGAAACTATCTGCTGACATAAATCTTTATTATTATCAAGTGAGTAAAAAGAGAAGATATCTTTAAATAATCTATTTTGATCTTCATCATCAATGACAGAAAAAGAAGTATTTAAATTAGTATTTAAATTAGATATCTCTTTCTTTAAGAACCTGTAACAAAATCCATGGAATGTAGTTATTAGTGGAGAAGAAGTCAGTTCTTTTTTGCTATTCTTTTTTAATATTGAATTTACCCTATTTAACATCTCCTTTGCTGCTTTTGTTGTAAAAGTAATAGCAACTATCTCTTTTGGTTTAATATTCTTTTCTAAAATAAAATAGGCAATTCTATTTGATAAAGTCTGCGTCTTACCAGTTCCGGCTCCTGCAATTATTCTTAAATATGTAGCATCAGATACACATGCTTTATACTGAGATTGATTTAAACTTGATAAATAGTCCATCTTTTTTACCTATCCAAATTCTTTTTAACAGATATAATTAAAGCAGAAGTCAGTTCATCACTGCTTCCTTTGAATGATTCTTTTATCCAGTTAAAAACTAAAGCAGTAATTCCACCACTAAAGAAAATTATATTTCCAACATTAAAAAACTCTTTATATGTATTTATATAATAATTAACTTTTTCAAATAAATAAGGTTCAACATAATATAATAGATTCCTTTTATTTAATATATTAATTTTCTTTCTTTGAGAAAATAAATATAAAAGCATTTCTTTGACATTCTCTCTCATAGTAAAAGAATCTTGGGAAAATAAAAGAGGAAAATTAGAAAAAAAAGAAGATAAATAATCATTTATTATTTCTTCGTAACTAGTAAAATTTCGATAGAATGAGGCCTTACATACACCAGCTTTTTTAATAAGTTCATTGATGGTAATTTTAGAAATTTCTTTTCTTTCTAAAAGAATAAAAAAAGCCTCACTAATATATTTTTTAACACTTTCAACCACGTATTAAATTATACAAAAATGAGACAAAAGTATCAAGCAGAACTGGGGTAGTTGGATTCGAACCAACGCATCATAGTTTCAGAGACTACTGTCTTACCGCTTGACTATACCCCAATGTAAATTATTATACCAACTTTTTTATGCCTATTTATCATTAAATGATAAATATATCTTTTAGCTTTCATTAATATTCGGATGTATTTATTTTATTAAATATAAGTATATTTAACATAATAAAATAACTTACAGTAGACTTCTTCTTTAAAAATTAAAAAGACAATTAGAATACTTTATTATCTACCATGAAATTAATAATATTTTCGTGTATAATTCCATTTCTTTGTTGAAGAAGATAGTCGAGAGAAAGAATATATTTTGGATAATTATCATGAATTTGTTCTAATGACCGGTATTCTCTTTCTTGTGTTTTATCAACGCCTTGTTCATCTTCTTCTCCATAAATTGTTCTAGCAACTTGAACATATGAATATTTATCCATTAAATCTTTTAATATAAAATCTACTTCTATATTTCCAATCTGACCAACACTTATTTGATATCTTTTACTTTTTACATAATTGTATATGATGTTTTCTAGTATAGGGCCATAGTTTATTCTTCCATCTACATTTGTAGCAAAATAAAAACTTAAATCACCCAAATAGTATTTTTCATCACCATTAATTGATTTCCTAGACTTCATATCAAACCTTTTACACTTACTTATAATCTTTGCACTTTCTAAAATATCTAGATATCGATACACTGTGTCTTTCTTAATCGGCTCTTTTCTTGTTTTACTTAAATAGTTACAAAGAGATCCAATTGATGTTTTAGATCCAAAATTATTAATAATATATGTTTGGATAATATTAAATAATTCTTTATTTTTAATTTTTTTGTTTTTCTTAATATCCTTATTATAGATTTCATCAATAACACTTTTTACATATATTTGTTTATCTTCAATATTTTCTATTAAAAGTGCTCGTGGAAATCCTCCTTCTTTAATGTACTTATCAAATTCAATTGCTAGATTATTATGCTGTACTGGCAAATGAAAAAAATCTTTCATTTCAATAAATTCATCAAAAGTCAGTGTAGTAATTTCAAATTCAATGTATCTTCCAGTTAGATAAGTAGTTAGTTCTCCTGAAAGTAAATAACTATTACTACCAGTAATAAATATAGAGTAGTTTTCTTCTTCACGATATGACTCAATAATTTCTTCAAATCCCTTTACTCTTTGTATTTCATCGATAAACAAGTATTTAATTCCATCAATCCCTTTAGATAGTTCATCAATAGCAGTTTCTAATTGTTCAGGTGTTTTTATCCCTTTATATCCTTTTTTTTGTAAACTAATAAATATAATATTTTCTTTTTTAATACCACTTTTAATCAATTCTTTAGCAATTAGTTGCATAATAGAAGATTTTCCACATCTTCGTAAACCAGTAATAACCTTAATAATATCTGTTGTATGATAAAAGCCCCTAATTCTAGATAGATATTTTTCTCTTTTATATAATTTGGCCATAAATGTACCTCATACATGAATAATATATCATAAATGGCTAGTTAATGGGACTTTTTTAAAAAAAAACAAAATTAGTCCCGCTAAATGCCTATATATTAATAGAATTATATTATACATTCTTTTAATAAATAATTTTTAATAATTAAGAAAATTAATATGAAAAGAATCTATTTCGATTATCTTATCACCCTTATTTACTTTATCTCCTTCTTTAACATATATAGTCTTTATTTTACCAGTAGTGTAGTTCATGATGTTTTCTTTATACTGATTTCTAACTACAACACTTGCTTTAACTACATATGTTTTAACTAAGAATATTGACCATAGAATAACTGCTAATATTAGCGCTGATGCTATGTAAATAAATATGAGTGAAAAATGTAATGATGCTTTTTTATAGATGTCGTTCATATATAAATTAACCAGCAAGCAAAAAACTTTGAAAAAAATATTGATATTTTGCTTTTAAAAGTAGTAAATATCTATTTTAAAATCTACTTATCATAAACTTCATTATTATTAATTTTAAAAGCGCGGTAAACTTGTTCAAGAGTAATTAGTAATGCCTCATAATGAGTAAAAGTTAGTCTTGATAAAGATAGAGAATAATTTGCTCTTTTTCTTAATAAAGGAGATAATCCATATGAACTACCAAAAACAAAAACAATATTACCGTTAATTGAATATGTATCTTTTAATAATCTAGCAAAAGAAAGAGTATCTAACTCAGAAGAATGAATATCTATTAAAAAAACAAATTCTTTGTCAGTAATAAGTTTTAAAATATTTTCTCCTTCTTTAATAAGCCCATCTTCGATTTCTTTTTCACTTGGAATTGATAAATAAGATTTTTCATAAACATATTCAATACTAACTTTAGAATACTTGCTAATCTTTGTTAAATAATCTTTATATCCTAAAGAAAGAAAGTCTTTCTTATCTTTCCCAGGAATAATAAATCTAATCTTCATCTTTTCCACCAATAATTTCTTTTTCTTGACCAGCAACAAAGAAACTTATATCATCTGGAAAAAAACCATTAACTGAAAGAATAACTTCTTTTATTGTAGATAAAGCAATTTCTTCCTTATTACAATCTTGAGAAATATGACCAAGAATTACTTGTGATGTATTAGGTCCAATTATTTGAGATAAGTAATATCCGCATTCTTTATTAGATAGATGTCCTTTATCAGATATAATCCTTTTAATTAAATGACTAGGACGATTAGAATTAAATAACATCTCTTCATCGTAATTTGATTCTAAAATGATATAGTTTAAATTTTTAATATATTCAAGATTCTTTTCAGTAACAAGTCCTGTATCAGTTA
Source organism: uncultured Erysipelotrichaceae bacterium (assembly GCA_902773085.1). Classification (GTDB taxonomy): domain Bacteria; phylum Bacillota_I; class Bacilli_A; order RFN20; family CAG-288; genus Enterosoma. The sequence continues at coordinate 3,163 of CACYDF010000123.1, read as the reverse complement.
TATATACTAAAGATTCACTACTATCTTTAATAACATATCCATAAGTTTCATTTGCATCATGAGATAAGGGTAAAGGTAAAAGAGAAAAATCACCTATAATTATTTCCTTATAAGGTTTAATTATATGATCAATATCTTTTTTTATACCAAGTTTATTTAATACTTCTATTGGTCCATAGACCTTATTACTACTTGCAATATTAAAAGCATTTGAAATATGGTCAGAGTGTTCATGAGTAAAAACAAAGGCATCAATATCATCTAGCGACAAAGAAAAAGCCTCTAAGCCATGTTCTACTCTTTTTTTACTTATTCCAAAATCAAGAAGAATCTTTGTCTTTTTAGAGACAATAACAGTTGCATTCCCTTTTGATCCTGATGCAATAACATTAAATTTCATTATTCGTGTTCATCATCGAAAGCAGCATCAAATGCTTGGATTGATTTATCAAAGATAAATTTAACTTTACCTGTTCGACCATTTCTATTCTTTCTAATAATTGCATCAACAGGAGATAAATCACCTTGTGGTGCTTCTTCTAGAGGTTCTTCATTATTTTGGCCTTTTTTATTTTGATCATAATAATCTGCACGATAGAGCATAATAACAATATCAGCATCTTGTTCGATATTTCCTGATTCTCTAATTTCTGACATTTGAGGAGGACTTTTTGTCTTATCACTTTCTCTATTAAGTTGAGATAAAGCAATAAGAGGAACTTGAAGTTCACTTGCTAGTGCCTTTAACTGCTTAGAAATAGCAGCTACTTCTTGATTACGATTTTCTTTCCCAGCATTATTTGGTGCTCTAATTAAAGAAAGATAATCAATAACAATTAAACCTAAATCAGGGACTTGTGTCTTAAATTTCTTACATCTAGAGACAATATCCATAATTCCTAAATTAGTATTGCAATCTAAATAAAAATTTAATCCTCGTAGTTCTTGAAGCCCTCTTTCAAGATTTAATGCTTGAATTTGATTATCTTCATTATTGTAACTTGCATCAATAATGACCTTCTTTTCAGTTGAAGATTTAGCTAGGTCAATATTTGAAAAATCATTTTGTTTTAATTTACTTACTTTTGACAAAAGTCTTAAACCGATTCTTATATCACTCATTTCAAGAGAGAAAAATAAAACTGGAATATTTCTTTTACAGACATTATATGCAAGATTAAGTGCAAAAGCAGTTTTACCTACACTTGGTCTAGCACCAATAATAATCATGTCTCCTTTTTGCCAACCGAGAGTGATTTTATCAAGTGCTTCATATCCAGTTGGAATTCCTTCTACATATCTAGGAATTGAAGAATCTCTTGTTCTTCTATTTTCACTTTGAGTAACAAGATGTGAAACAATATTACCTGTTACTGCTGACATCTTAGTAAAATCAGCAATTCTTCTTTTTTTAGTAATCTCAAGAATCTGGGCTTCTTTTTCAGCAAGGTATTCACCAATATTAGTTGATATTCCTTTACCTTCTGTTTCATCATAAATACTTTTTAATTTAGTCATGAACTGAGCAAGAAGTGATCGATCTAAAACAGATTCAATTGAACTTTCAATATTTGAAGGAGAGACAAAAGTCATACAGATATATTGGATATATTCTTCTCCACCTGCTTCTTCAAGAAGTTTCATATTCTTTAATTCATCAACAACCGAAACAAGGTTAACTTTTTCATTTTTAGTACATAAAGACATAACTGCTTTGTAGATGGCTTTATTTTTAGTATTTAAAAAATCATCAGGTGTTACTTTAGCAGTGATTGATAAAGTATCTTCTAAAAATGAACCATCAAGGATATTAGCAAGAAGAGTACATTCTGATACATTAATGTTATCGTACTTAGCCATTTGCTTTCTCCTTTAAAGAAACATGTAAATGGAGATTACCAAGAACTTCTTTACTAAGTCCTTTATATAAAAGAATTTTTAAAGTAATGTCTCCAAAGCCATTTACTTTAACGTCTTTTTCAATAAACTGATTCTTATTTAAAGAAATGTTTTGTTGTCTAAGAGCTTCTTTTATTATTTCTTTAGTAGAAATAATACCTATCATATTTCCGTTTCTTCCAGCTTGGGCACTAAATTCTAATTTAAAATTTTCCATTCTGCTTGCAAGAAGAAGGGCTTCTTCTCTTCTTTTATCATCAACTTCTTTTGCTTTAGCATTTTCATTATTAATAATTGCTTGATTTGAAGAATTATAAATAATTGCTAATCCCTGAGGAATTAGATAGTTTGACCCATAGCCATCACTAACTTCGACTACTTGTCCTTTCTTTCCAACGTTTTTTACATCTTTATTTAATATTACTTTCATAATTCACTATTTAAGCAGCAGTAGAATGAGATTGTTTCGCATCATCTAAATAATCATAGAAGACTTGATATAGTCTCTTTTTGGCTTCATCAACATCGATATCATTTAAAGATGCTGCAGCCATTTGATAGTGTCCCCCTCCGCCAAGTTTCTCCATTAAAATCTGACAGTTAACACTTCCATCACTTCGAGCAGATATTTTAATTTCATTTTCTCCGACTCTACCAATACAAACAGCTAAAGATATTCCTTTAATTCTTACTCCTTCATCTGAAACCATTGAAACCATAATATTTGAGATAATATCACTATTTTTACTAATAGCAACAATTGTATCATTATAAGGAGTTTCAGAATTATTTAAAATAGCAATCTTTTGTCTGTATTCTTCTAAATTCTCTTTTAAGAACTCTTCTACTTTAATTCCATCAGCATTGTACTGCTTTAAAATAGCAGAGGCTTCAAAAGTTGAATTAGATGCTCTCTTTTTGAAAAAAGATGTATCAAGGGCAATACCAGCAAGAAGGAAAGTAGCTGTTCTTTCATCAACTTTGATATCATCAAGATTAAAGCTGATATAGTTAGTAACTATTTCACATGCACTACTTGATGATGTATCAACTCCGCTAAATATTGGATTAAGATATGTTTGAGTGCCTTGCCTATGATGATCAATAATAGCAATATTTTTAATTTTCTTATCTAAATCAGGAAACATTGACATGGCTGGATTATTATGGTCACAAATAATAAGAATTGTCTTTTTATCCATAAAGTCATTGATTTCTTTATACTTAATGAATAATTGTTTCAAAAAAAAAAAAAAAAAATTAG
>CACYDF010000122.1 GCA_902773085.1 uncultured Erysipelotrichaceae bacterium | reverse complement strand
TTCTCATTAATTGCCTCAATAACATTGGATTATTTTTGAAGTTTCTCATTTGAGACTTCATATTTTCAAAGTTATCAAGTAAAGCAGAAACTTCTTTTTCACTATTTCCAGACCCTTTTGCAATTCTATTTCTTCGATTGTTTTTTATAATCTCAGGATGTTTTCTTTCTTCTTTTGTCATTGAAAGAATCATTGATTCAGTTTTTTTCATTGCTTTTTTAGCATCTGCAAGTTGATTAGAATCAATTTTTGGAGCACCTGGAACTAATTTTAATAAAGCACCAAGAGGACCAAGTTTATTTATTTGTTTCATCATTGAAAGCATATCATTCATATCAAATAAGCCTTGTTCGATTCTTCTAGTTGTTTTTTCAGCAGCTTGCTGATCAACTTTTTCTTGAATTGATTCAACAAGAGAAACAATATCACCCATTCCTAGAATTCTATCTGCCATTCTATCTGGATAGAAGTTTTCTAAGTCATCAATTTTTTCACCAACACCTACATATTTAAGTGGAATATTAGTTAACTTTTTAACTGATAAGGCAGCACCGCCACGTGAATCACCATCAAATTTAGTAAAGACAAATCCTGTTAGTTTTATCTTTGTATTAAAAGTTAAAGCAACGTTAGTTGCATTTTGACCAACCATTGAGTCAACTGTAAGTAAAGTTTCATCAATATTAACTGCATCTTGAATATCTTTTAATTCATCCATTAATTTTTCATCAATTTCAAGTCGACCAGCAGTATCTAAAATTAAAATATTATATTTTCCTTCAACTGCTTTTTTATATGCTTCTTTTGCGATTAATGGAGGAGTTAATTTATTATTTACATAGGTTTCTACTTCTGGAGAACACTTTTTTCCTAGATTAACAAGTTGATCAATTGCAGCAGGCCTATAAATATCTAAAGCACCAAGAAGGACTTTCTTCTTATATTTCCTTTGGAATAGTTGAGCAAGTTTTGCAGCACTAGTAGTTTTACCTGTTCCTTGTAAACCAACAAACATAATGACAGTTGGTTTACCATCCATTCTAAAAGAAATATCATTATCACCATCACCAAGAAGGGAAACAATCTTGTCATGACAGATTTTAATAACCATATCACCAGGAGAGACTTTTTGTAATACTTTTTGACCAAGGGCTTCTTCTTTTACATCTGAAATAAAAGTATTTACAACTCCATAATTAACATCTGCTTCAAGAAGTGCTTTTCTAACTTCTTGTAAAGCATCATCCATATTTTTTTCTGTCAAAGTCGCTTGACCAGAAAGTTTTTTAAAGATTAAACTAAGTTTATCACCAAGATTATCAAATGCCATATTTATTACCTATTTTCCTTTCTTTTGTTTCATAAATAATTTTAACTTATTTTCATAAGATATTAATTCTTTTTCTCCTTTTTTTATTGAAAGATGAATTGCATTTCTAGAAACATTTTCTTTTTCAGCAATTTCAGATAAAGATAAATCTTCAAAATAAAATTGATGAAATCTTTCTTTAGTAACTTCATTTAATAATTCAGAATAAAGATTAAATAGCTCACAGTAATATATTCTTTTTTCAACTAAATTATTCATCATCATTTCCTAGTAATAAGCCATACAAATATTTATCTAAATCAAACTCTTCTAAGTCGGTCATTTTTTCTCCAAGACCAATGAATTTTACTGGAAGAGAAAGCTTGTCTCTAATTGCTAAAATTATTCCACCTTTACTAGTTCCATCCATCTTGGTAATCACTATACCAGTAAGAGGAATACATTCTTTAAAAATACGTGCCTGATCAATTCCATTTTGACCAGTGTTAGCATCTAAAATAAATAAAGATTCATGAGGAGCATTTGGAATTACTTTTTGCATAACTCTGACTATCTTTGCTAGTTCATCCATCAAACCTTTTTTGTTTTGTAATCTCCCTGCAGTATCAACTAGTACAACATCATATTTTTCATCAAGAGCTTTTTTAAGTCCATCAAAACATAAAGATGCAGGATCATAATTTTCTTTTGAAATAATATCAACTCCTACTCTACTTGCCCAGATAGTAAGCTGTTCAACAGCACCTTGCCTAAAAGTATCTCCTGCAATAAGTAAGACTTTTTTGCCCTGGCTTTTAAATTTATTTGCAAGTTTTGCAACTGTTGTAGTTTTACCACTACCATTAACTCCTGTTAATAATATAACTGTTGGTGAAGAAGAAAAATCAATCTTTGTTGAAAAACTTCCACCTTTATTTGCATATCCAATAAACATGATATCAATAAGGAGATCATTAAGTGCTTCACTATCAGTTATATTTTTTGCTTTTGCTTGTGATACAGTTTCTTTAATTATCTCTAAAGTTAAATCAACCCCGACATCTGCTTCAATTAATATCTGCTCAATATTATCAAAATATTCATTATTAACAACTTTATTAGATTTTGCAAGTTTTTTTAATCTTTTTGCAAACCCTTCTCTAGATTTATCTAATCCAGTTATATATTTTTCTTTAACTTCTTCTTCATTTTCTTTTACAACTTCTTCTTTTTTTATTTCTTCTTTTTGTTCAACTTTCTTTTCAACTTCCTTATTCTCTTCGACCTTTTTTTTCTTTGAAAATTTACTTTTTAAAAAACTTATTAAACCCATATTATTCTCCTTAAGAAACTATTTTTTTAAGTGCATCTCTTGCAGCTTCTATTTCAGCTTCTTTGTGATTAGCACCTTTTCCAACTCCTAAAAGTATATCACCACTTCTTGCTTCAACAATGAAATAGCCATCATCATTTTTTTTAATGTTTCTTTCTTTAGTAATAACATATTTAACAATATCAGGTGCTACTTTAATTTGAAGAGTTGACTTTGGATCAATATTAAAATCTCTAGCATCTTCAATTGGATTAATTAAGTATGGTCTATATAAATCAAGAAGAAGTTTTTCAACGAAATCTAAACCTTGATCTAAATAGATAGCACCAATAAAAGATTCAAATACTTGGCCGATAATTTTATCATGATTTGAAATATTATTTTTTTCACCAATTGAATAGATAATTAAAGTATCTAATTTTAACTTTTTACTAATCTCAGTTTGAGTAAGTCCCCTTACTAAAAACTGCCTAGTTAAAGTTAAATCTTTTTCATTTGCACTAGGGTATTTTTTAAACAAATAATTAGAGATTACAAATGAACAAATAACATCTCCTAAAAACTCTAATCGTTCATAATTATTTTTACCTGTTTCATTAGTTGAAGAAGGATGAGTAAATGCTTCTATATATAAATCTAAATTATTAGTTTTTATATTAAGTTTTTTTAAAAGATTACTTATCTGTTCCATTTGATATTTCCTCTTTTACTTTATCTAATAATTTTGATTCAATCATATCTTTAGTAACCTTTAAAGCAGAATAGAAAGATTTTTCATCTGAATTACCATGCGCCTTTATTACTATTCCATTAACACCTAATAAAATAGCTCCTCCATATTTTTTATAATCAAACTGATTTCTAACTACATTAACTGCTGACTTAGAAAATAAATATCCAATTTTAGTAAATATATTTTTCTTAAATCCTTTTTTAAGAAGAGTAGAAAATAACTTTGCAGTTCCTTCAACTGACTTAAGAAATATGTTTCCACTAAAGCCAGAAGTAATAATTATATGATGGTCTCCATCAAGAGCATCTCTTGCTTCACAGTTACCTTTAAATCCTTCTACTTGTTTCTCTTTAAATAATTTATATGCATTAACTACTTCTTCATTACCTTTCCCTTCTTCAGTTCCATTTGAAAGAAGGTATATTGAAGGATTATCAATTTTATATATGCTTTTTGCTAAAACTTTTGACATTTTAGCAAAAGACAAGAAATCTTCAGGAAGGCAAGAATTATTAGCACCTATATCCATAACAATGGCTGGATTATCTTTTAAAGTTGGAATACAAGTTACTATTCCTGCTTTTGTTGTTCCTTCAATTAGTCTAAGAAGAGATACTGAACCAGTTACTATTCCACCAGTTGAACCAGCAGAAATAAATGCATCTGCTCTTCCTTCTTTAATTGAAGAAATACCCATATACATAGATGAATCTTTCATTCTTAAAAATTCTAGTGGTTTAATCTCCATTGGAATTACACTACTAGATTCAATAATTGTAACTTGAGATTTACCTATATCTCTAAAAATAGATATTAAAGTTTTACTATCTCCAAAAAGAAGAACATCATAATCTTTATTTTCATTAATAAATCTAATAACACTTTTAGATAATTCAACAGGTCCTAAATCTGAACCCATCATATCTATTGCAATCGTTTTTCTTTTTTCCATAACCAATATATTTTAACAAAATATATTAAGTATTGTATAAATTAAGATTAATCATTTTTAATTGTTAATCTAAAACTAACAAATAATACAAATAAATTAAAAAAATATATATCAGTTGGGCAAATAAATAGTAGGAGGGAAATACTAAAGTGTTTTCCTTTATATTTCGGTTGCGAGGGGTAGGAAAGGGGGTAAGACTATT
>CACYDF010000121.1 GCA_902773085.1 uncultured Erysipelotrichaceae bacterium | reverse complement strand
TTGTGATTATATTGATAATCTTGTCTTATCCGCATTTACTAAATATTTTGATATTACAGGATTAGGATCATCTGGTATAAATAACGTTTTTTGTGAATCTGTAAATCAGCCAATGGGATTTGATTTCTCAGGTGAGCCTGAAACTGCACAATCAAAAGTTCTATATCAATCTGTATCTTATAAAACAGGAAACTACTGGCATTACAATACTAACAGTGTTCCAACAAGATGGGACGACGACGAAGAATAAAAACGAATTAAATAAGACTACTAATCGAAAGGTTAGTAGTTTTTTATTGTAAAAAATATATTGTAGTAATTTATTTCTTTTTTTATAATATATTTGTATAAATTTTGTAATAACAAGATTTTATTAGAATATATTTATTTAATCTAAATAATATTTCGTAGAAATAGTTGTAATCACAAATAATTTTTATTACATCATTTATGCATATATTGTGAGGAAAGGAAAATGACAAATTTTACTATGTTAGCTGACGGAGGGGTTAATACCCTTGTTGCCGTTATTATTGGTATTGCTTGTTTAATTATCGGATTGTTTGGCGGTGCTGTTGCGTATTTTTTCTTATCTAAAAAGAGATTAGAAAATGCAAATAAGTCATCTGAAAAATTAATATCAGAAGCTACTTTAAAATCCGAAAAAATTATCAACGATGCTAAAAAAGAAGGAAAAGATATTGTTGATCAATTAAGAAGAGGAGCCGAAGTCGATATTAATGAAAAGAAAGCCGAGATAAGAGATCATGAAAATAAATTATCTCAAAGACAAGAAGGTCTTGATAAAAGGGAACTTCAACTTTCTAATAGAGAAGAACAACTTGAAAATAAAAGAGAAGAATTAAATCAAAGAATTGAAGCATTAGATTTAAAAGATAAAGAATTACAAGTTAAACTTGATTCAATTATTACTGAGCTTCAAAAGGTAGCATCCTTAACTATGGAAGAAGCAAGGAAGCAAATTATGAAGAGAGTTGAAGAAAAAGAAATGAAGCGAATAGCTTTATATAAAGAACAAGTTGAAGAAGAAGCTGCTTCTCAAGCTGAGGAAAAAGCAAAGAGGCTTCTTGCTAATGCTTGCGAAAAATATGCCCAAGATGTTTCTAATGAAAGATTAACTTCAAGTGTTACTCTCCCAAGTGATGAAATGAAAGGTAGAATTATTGGTAGAGAAGGAAGAAACATTAAGAGTATGGAATCCCTTTTTGGAGTTTCTTTAATTATTGATGATACTCCTGAAATTATTACTGTATCTTGTTTTGATCCAATTAGAAGAGAAAAAGCAAGACTTACTCTAGAAGCCCTTATTCGAGATGGTAGGATTCAACCTGGAAGAATTGAAGAAATCTATAATAAAGTTTCTAAAGAATTTGATGAAAACTTAAGAAAAATTGGTGAACAAACTGTCTACAAACTTGGATTATCAAGAATCAATCCAGGCTTATTACCATATATTGGTAGATTAAAATATCGTACTTCATTTGGTCAAAATGTTTTAGATCATTCAATTCAAGTTGCCTACCTTACTGGTGTTATGGCTGCTGAACTCGGCCAAGATGTTTTCCTTGCAAAAAGAGCCGGATTACTTCACGATATTGGTAAAGCAGTTGATGCTGAACAAGAAGGAAGCCATGTATCTTTAGGTGCAGAACTTGCAAAGAAACATGGAGAAAATGAAGTTGTTATTAATGCAATAGAATCTCACCATGGAGATGTACCAAAGAAACATATTATTTCAGAACTTGTCACTGCAGCTGACACTCTTTCTGCTGCAAGACCAGGTGCAAGAAGTGAAACTCTTGAAACATATATTAAGAGGCTTGAACAACTTGAAGCTATTTGTAGAAACTATCCTGGAGTTCAATCTTCATATGCACTTCAATCAGGTAGAGATTTAAGAATTATGGTTTTACCAGATAAAATTTCAGATGAAGATGCAAAAGCAATTGCAATTCAAATTAGAGACCAAATCGAAAGTGAAATGCAATATCCTGGACAAATTAAAGTATCAGTTATTAGAGAAACAAGGGCGGTAGAAATTGCCAAATAAAAATATAAATGTACTTTTTCTTGGAGATATATGTTCTTTCCTTGGTAGAGAAGCTGCTAAGGAATGTATTGAAAGATACAAAGAAAAAAAGAAAATCGATTTTATAATTGCTAATGGTGAAAATGCAACCCATGGAAATGGGCTAAGTTTTAATCATTATCAAGAACTTCTTTCTTATGGAATTAATGTAGTTACTAATGGTAATCATTTTTTAAATGTTAGGGATGCTTTAAATCCTAATTTAAATTTTGAATATTCTCTTAGGCCAATTAACCTTGATCCATCTTTACCTGGAGTCGGATCAAAAGTTTTTAAGTGTGGAGATATTCCAATTAAAGTAAGTAACCTTTTAGGAAGAGTATATATAAATATGTCTTTATCTAATCCTTTTTATGATTTTGAAAAGGTATTAGAAGAAGATAAAGATATTATTCACATTGTCGATTTCCACGGAGAAGCAACTGCAGAAAAAAGATGTTTTGCAGAATACTTTGATGGAAGAATTACTGCCTTTATTGGTACTCATACACATGTGCAAACAAATGATCCTAAAATATTAAATAAAGGAACTTTCTTTTTATCTGATGTAGGAATGAATGGTGCATATGATTCTGTCCTTGGCGTTGAAAAAGAAGGTAGTATTACTCGAACAATGAAAGGGATGCCAGCTCCATTTAATATTGCAAGAACTGGGGTAAAACTATCAAATGGAGTAATTTTAAAAATAGACACTGTTACAAAAAGAGTAGTTAAGTTTGAATTAATTAATGATATATACCAATAATTTATGCTATTGAATAGTAGATAAAAATAAGTATAATATCTTTAGAGGTCTATGTTTATGGTAACTTTAAAAGTTCGTGGTGACACACCAATTCAAAAACTTGCTGGAGCAATCGGGAAGAATTTAAGAGAAAACGGAGCAATAGATGTTTCTATTGTTGGCCCTATTGCATTAAACCGTGCAATCAAGGCTTGTATTATCGCTAGAAAGTTTTTAAAAAGCGATGAAAAACCAAGTGATTTATATATTCAACCTGATTTTAGAGTTCAAGTTAATGATAATAGTAGTATAGAAAATCCTGAAGTTACTTGTATAATCTTACATATTTATAAGACAGAATTTGACGAAGAAAGATCAGTTACAATTTAAATACTTCAATGGATAAAAAACTCATCACTTCTATTCTTGATTCTCGAAAAACAAAAAATAGTATTACATATAAAGATTTTAAACTTAACCCAAGCGATTTACTTTTGTCGTGGGGGAAAAATAAAAAGTTTGTGATTAGAACATATGGATGTCAAGCCAATGTTCGTGATTCTGAAATTATAAGAGGCTTTCTTTTAAAAATAGGCATGGTTGAAAGTGATACTTTCAATGATGCTGATTTTATTTTGTTTAACACTTGTGCAGTTAGAGAAAATGCTGAGAATCATTTATATGGAGAATTAGGTCTTGCTAAGAAAAGAGTACGAACAAACAAAGACTTAATTGTTGCTATATGTGGATGTGTAATGCAAGAGACCAAGCCAGTTAAGTTTATTCTTGATCATTTTAAATTTGTAAAGATAATTTTTGGTACTTCTAATATTCCTTCTTTTTATTCTTTACTTGAAGCTGCAATAAAAGATGATATTGTTGCTATTGATTTAGAAAATAATTTTGATCAAGTCTTTGAAGGAAAAGAAGATCTAAATCTTTCTCGTTTTTCAAAAGTAGTTGCTTATACAAATATTATGTATGGATGTGATAAGTTTTGTTCTTATTGCATCGTTCCTTATACAAGAGGAAAAGAAAGGTCAAGAAGAAAAGAAGAGATTATTAATGAAGTTGAATGCTTAAAAAGGCTTGGATATAAACAAGTTACTCTTCTTGGTCAAAATGTTGATTCATACGGAAAAGATTTTAAATCTAGTTATACTTTTGCATCACTTTTAGAAGATGTTGCTAAAACAGGAATTGAAAGAATAAGATTTACTACTCCGTATCCTTCTGATTTTGACGAAGAAACTTTTAAGGTAATGAAGAAGTATGATAATATTATGCCTTCAGTCCATATGCCTTTACAATCTGGATCTAATGCAGTTTTAAAGAAAATGAATAGAAGATACACAAAAGAAGAATATCTTGAATTAATCGATAAATTAAAAAAGCATATTCCTGATGTTGCTATTACTACTGATATTATTGTCGGTTTTCCAAGTGAAAAAGATAAAGATTTTAATGAAACATTAGAAGTTGTTAAAAAAGTAAAATTTGACCAAGCATTTACTTTTATTTATTCACCAAGAGAAGATACTCCTGCAAGTAAATTAAAAAATGCATCTTCTAAAGAAGAAATAAAAAATAGATTTAACATATTAAAGAAATTAGTAGATGATATTGCTGAAGAAAAAGCTAGTGAACTAGTTGGTAAAACTTGTAAAGTTTTATTTGAAACTGTATCTAAGAAAAATAAAGACTATTATTCGGGATATAGTGAAAAAGGGAAACTTGTTCATGTCAGAGGTAAAAGTGATTTAATTGGTTCTATTAAAAAAGTTAAAATAATTGAATCTCATACATATTCATTAATAGGGGAATTAGAAAATGAATGATGAACTAATTAATAAAGCAAATATCTTATCAAAAGAATTTCAAAATCTTGATGAATATAAAGAATACAAAAAAATTGAAAAAGCTATTTCAAAAAACAAGAGATTAAATTATCTTTCTAAAGAGATTGAAAAAAAGAAAAAATCATTACCACTTCTTGGAAGGAAAGTCCAACTTCAAGTTTTAGTTGAAATAAAAAAATTAAAGGATGAATATGATTCTCATCCTTTAGTTGTTAATTATAACCAGTTAAAAAATCAATTAATTGAACTTATTAAACCATTAACTGATTTAAAAATATAATTTATAGTTTAGTAATTTGAATGACAGCCTTTGGATTATCTCCAGTTGTTATTGATTGTACTTTAAATGAAAATCCAAGAGATTTTCCACTGTTAAGTTTTCCGCTATTTTTAAATTGAGAACAATTATCTATATTAAAAGTATCACCTTGGACATATAAAGAATTAGCTGAAAAGACAGTAGTTGCATAATTACCAGTAGGTGCAGTTTTTCTTATAAGTTCAAGAAGATTATATTTACAATAATCTTGTCCAAGTGGTGTTATATATTTATTTCCACCGTCTTTTTCACCAACTGAAGAAGAATAATATGTATTTGACATAGCTGTTCTAATTCCATATGAATTTGCATTACTAGTATATTCAGTTGGAGAATTAATTAAATCAGTTGAATACACCCATTGATTATTAGTATCTTTGTATTTACTATAAGTAAGACGTGCATCAACATGCCATAATCTAATTCCATAGCCATCTACTCCCCTAGGTGCATTAGATGAATAGCGATAATCAACATCTAATTTATTTAATCCAGTTGGAGTATAAAATTCTAATAATAGATATTCATCAAAAACAGATGAAAAAGAATTCCATCGTGGAGTTAATAAAATAGTTTGGTGATTTCCATCTTGGAAAGGACTTAAGGTAATTTCACAAGAACTGGTTGGTAAATATGGATTAATCCAACCAAGGCTAAGTAAACTAAATGGATCATGTCCACCAACATTATAATCTTGCATTGAAAAAGCTCCTGCAGGATAAGCAATATTGTTATAGCAATAATAATCTTCTAATCCAAATAAGTGACCAGCTTCGTGAATAAAAGTATGGGTATCAAGTAAAACATTTTTACAAATACCACTTCCATAATTAGTTCCAGCTCTTGAAAAAGCTTTTGTTGAATCATATAAAAAATCATAACTAGCCCAGAAGAATGTATTAGGTATTGGTGTAGAAGAAGTGTTTGTTTCTTGAACCCAATCGCATAAAGCCCAAAGATTAGAATTGTTTTTTATTGAATCAGGAGCATCGGCTTGTTGACAATCAGGAGCACCATAAATTAAAACGATGCCATCATAATAGCCATCTCTATTTGTATCATAATAATCTTTTTTATCATTAGAAGTGCTAAAGTAATTTTCAGTTGCTTCTTTGACAAGTTCAACTGTTGTTTTATGATTTGTATATGCTGAAGAAGGATTATTGCAGTTATACCAAGGAGCAACAGTACCAGTTATATTACATTTTCCTTTTGATTCAATTTGATAAAAAGAAGATACACTTTGCCATCCAGTATCTGCACTAGTTCCAAAATAAGCTTTTTTAATGTCACTAGTAACACTATTTTTCTTATCTTCTTTTATATATTTGTTTGAATCTGTAAACCAGATAGGGATTACTAAAAGATTAGGATTTCCTTTTGCTGGGCAAGAATCAATATGGGAAATACTTTCACTTCCATAATCACTTGTGTAATTATCATAAGTATAATTAACTGTTTGGATTGGACAAGGACCTTCTTTAACAAGGATTTCACATTCAGCAAATATCGAACGATTATTTTCAGAACTTGCAGTAATAAAAGCTTTCCCAGGTTTAAGTCCTTCAATTAATCCAGTTGAACTAAAAAACTGGATATTACCATAGTCATTAACTGACCATATTAATTTTTTATTTGTTGCATTACTTGGGGAAACAGTTGGATTTAAATAAGCTGATTGACCAACTTCTATTTCAATAGTAGGTTTGTCAAATTCTATTTTTTCAACAGGAATAAACTCTTTTTTATTTTCTTCTTTAATTTCATCTTCTTTCATGAAATTGCAGCTAGAAAAAGACAAACTTAAAAGAGCTAAAAATGCAAAACAAAACCTTTTCATATCTTTATTTAATTATAATAAAAAAAATATTACTATTCAACAAAAAAATGGCTCAGGGCGGGGTTGAACCGCCGACACCAAGATTTTCAGTCTTGTGCTCTACCAGTTGAGCTACCGAGCCATA
>CACYDF010000120.1 GCA_902773085.1 uncultured Erysipelotrichaceae bacterium | reverse complement strand
TTCATTAAATGATCAGATACAAAAAATAATTGTTATAAATAGACCTATAAATGAAACAAGAGATAACAATGGTTTTACAGTAATTGGTATTACTAATTTTTTGTTACGATTTATAAAATAAGATCAATCTACAATTTATATTTCAAAATATACGGACATTCAAACGGACATTTTTAAGCAAAAAAGGGATGATAAAAGCGCCAGTATTTCTTGTTATTTTATCCTTCATTTACAAGTCTCGTTTTTATAACAACCCAAAAACACCTATTTTTACCTAATAAGTAAGAATTAATAAAAACCTCTCAAAAAAAGAAAAAGAGGCTGCCTAGATAACTTTAGTTTCTAAACAGCCCCTTCTATTAATATTTAATAGTTAATCAAATTATTTAACTAATACTAGTACCATTACTAGTAAGTTGTCCATCAGAACAAATTATTTTAATTTCTTTTGAAGAAGTACTTTGTAATGGTTTTCTATTAATAATCTGTAAGAATTCATTTTTAGTTCCATCATAATCAATTCTTACTAAGCTACTATCGTAAAATGCATTTGCAGAAAGAGTTTCAACCTTCTTTGGAATTCTAATCTTCTTAATACTAGAATTATAAAAAGCACCAGGAAGAACTTCTTTAACATTATCAGAAATAACGCTATTAATATTTCCATGAACTAATCTTTCATTCTTTTTATCAACAATAGATGTTGCATAAGAATAATAAGAAGAATTATTAGCATTAATTGAAACAGTATTAATATTATCTGAACCAGTAAATGCATTATTATTAGTACTAGTTCCATTATCATATTGAATTTGACTAACAGAGGAAGGAATAGTAATCCTAGTTAAATCTTCATTATATGCAAAGGCAAGTTTAGATAGAGATGTAATTCCTTCTTTAATTTCTAATTCTTTAAACGAACCTTCACTAAATGATTCACTACCAATAGAAGTTAAAGAACTAGGTATAGTAACTTTGTAGTTACTATCACCTCTTGTTTTTCTAAATCCTCTTTCACCAACAGAAGTGACATTAGATAAATCAGGTAAAGGAAGACTTAAGCAGCCATCAAAAGCATTACTTCCAACACTCTTAATTTTTTCAAATCCTCTAACTACTTCTAAACTTGAACAAGATTGGAAACAACCATTTGGAATGGAAGTAAGATTTGTACAAGCTGATAAATCAACTACTTGTAAACCAGTGCAGTTTTTAAATGCATTTTCTGGAAGGCTAGTTAAAGTATTAGGTAATCTAATACTATTTAAAGAAGAATAATTAGAAAGGAAATTATCACTTAAAGAAGTAATATTAGAATTATCTGGTAAATAGATATCAACTTGTTTTGCACTAGAACTTGGATATTTAGAAGTATTAAAAGATAATTTACCACTAGAAAGAGTATATGCAGAATTACTTGCAGTTGCTTGAGAAAAAGTTAATGCATTAGTTGATGAATTACCATAATATGAGAAAGACACATCTGACCCTGTTGAAGAGAATATTGCATAATAAGATGTATCACTAGTAATTACTTCACTTAAACTACTTGTAGCAGTACCTGTAGTTGCATTTTTGTTTTTATTCCAACCAACAAAAGCATATTTCTTTCCATTAACAATTTTGACAGGATCTGGTTGTTTATATATACCGATTTTTCCTGAACTTGTATTTCCAATATTAATATTTTCACCACTAGGAATTTGCATAACTCCATTAAATACATCAATCTTATATAATTTATCTTGATTATAAAAAGAAACATTGTATTTTTTTGTTTCTTCTTTAAAATTAACAACAAGTGTTGTATCTGAAGTAATTGCTGGGATATCAGAAACTTTACTGTAAATATAACTACCTATATTATCAGACATTTTAGAGTAGTCAGTATAATTCATAATTGAAAAGAACTTTTCACTATTACTTGAAGTAGGAATAGGAATTAAACTTGTATCTAATTCTAATTTGGTATTTGCTTCAACATCAATTTCTTTCCATACAGGATATGATTCAGTTGAAGGATCCACTGAAAGAAGAGCACCATCTCTAACATTCATTTTAATAGTTACTTTATATGAATCAACTTCTTCAAACTTTGCCTGATATGTAGTATCACTTAATACTGGTGGTAAATCTTCTTCAAAAAGTGCATTTGTATTTCCGACTTTTGACCAACCAGTAAATTTATACATCTTATGGTCATTAGTATTTTCTTTTGTAGGAACTTTTCCATATTCTGGATATTTTCCTCTAAGGACATTATTTTCAACTTTAGTTTCATTTTCGACTTTCCATGTTAAAGTATATTTATCTTTTGTCGTATTATCAGCATTAGAAACAGAATCATTAGTATTCTTGTTTTCTTCATTATTATTTATATAGTTACAAGAAACAAGACTTAGAATTGAAATAAGACCTAATAGAATATTCTTTCTTTTCATTTTTCTCTCCTTTTTTCACCCATATTATAGCATCATCATTATTATTATTATTATTATTATTATTATTGTTATTGTTGTTGTTAATAAATAAATATTAATTTATTTAAAAAAAATATTGACACAGAAAAAAAACATCTGATATCATATAAGCATATATGCTAACAGGCGTATAATGGAGGAATAACAATGACATTTGGAGAATTCATTAAAGAAAAAAGGCAAATTAAAGGGTTTACTTTACGATCTTTCGCAGACAAAATCGGTATTGCTCCTGCGTATATGAGTGATATTGAGAAATCCAAAAGAAATGCACCTACAAAGGAAATCTTAGACAAAATGATTGACCGACTAGGTTTATCTTCAGATGAGATTAGTGAATTATATGATTTAGCGGCGAAAAGTAAAGACACCGTTGCCCAAGATTTAAAAGAATATGTTAGTGATATTCAAGCAGTCAGAGTTGCACTTCGAAAAGCTAAAGAACTTAACTTAAAAGAAGCTGAATGGTTAAAAATAATTGATGAAATTAGTAAACAAAACTAGAAAGGATGGATCGTGTATTACACTAAATATTACTTAGAAGATTTAGCGGAACAAATAAATAAGAAATATTATCCAGAGCGATTAGATAAAGTTTCTCCTCTTGATACTTATGATTTAATGGAAAAACTTAATTTAGAAGTTGAGTGGAAATATATCTCTCCTAATTCTGATTTATTAGGAATGATTTTCTTTGAAGATTCTACGTGGTTTGTGTGGGAAAAAGGCACCTATACTAAAGGCGATATACCCAAGCCTGAATCATTTAAGAAAGGAACAATTGTAATTAATAATATTCTTATAAAAAAACA
>CACYDF010000119.1 GCA_902773085.1 uncultured Erysipelotrichaceae bacterium | reverse complement strand
TATGGGCGTATGGTGGAATTGGTAGACACGTTGGACTTAGAATCCAATAGGGAAACCTGTGCAAGTTCAAGTCTTGTTATGCCCATTTTATTTATTGTTCTTACTTAGCCTTTTGATATAAAAATATAATACATCGATATCTGCTGGGTGAACGTTAGTTATTCGACTTGCTTCACCCAAGTTTTTTGGTTTAATTAAATTAAGTTTTTCTCTTGCTTCTAGTGATATTCCATCCATGTGTAAATAATCAATATCTTGAGGAATTAGAGTGGTTTCGCTTTTTTTCCTTCTTTCTGCTTGTAATAGTTCACCTTTAATAAAGCCTTCATATTTAATTTCAGTTTCAACTTTAAAAATTTCTTCTTCATTTAGTTTAGGAAGATCAATATATTTACTAAGTTCTAAATATGATACATTTTGCCTTTTTAATAATTGTTTTAATGTTTCATTTCCGTTTATCAAAGGAAAACCAAGAGAAGATATATAAGATGATACACCTTCATTTTTACCAACCTTTGTTTCATCAAGAAGATTAATAGTTGAAAAGACTTTTTCATTTTTAGAATTAATTAATTTGTATCTTTCTTTTGAATTAAGTCCAACATCATATCCTTTTTTTAATAATCTAATATCTGCATTATCATTTCTAGTTAGAAGCCTAAATTCGCTTCTTGATGATAGTAGCCTGTAAGGTTCTTTACTACCTTTTGTAACTATATCATCAATCATTATCCCAATATATGCTTCATCCCTTGAAAGAATAAACTCTTCTTTATTTTTAATATAGTTATATGCATTGATTCCTGCAATTAGGCCTAAAGCAGCTGCTTCTTCATATCCGCTAGTTGATGCAATTTGTCCTGCAATAAAAATTCCTTTTGCTTTTTTTAAGGCTAAAGAAGAAGTTAGTTCACTTGGTTCAATTGAATCATATTCAATCGCATATGCGTATTTTAATATCTTTGCTTTTTCTAGTCCAACAATTGAATGAAGAATCTTTTCTTGAATCTCTTTTGAAAAAGAAGTTGAAAGACCTTGAACATAACAAGATTTAAAATGGATACTTTCTGGTTCTAAAAATAATTGATGTCTTGTTTTAGAAGCAAAGCGAACAACCTTATCTTCAATAGATGGACAATATCTTGGCCCTACTCCTTCAATAAGTCCAGAAAAAAGAGCACTTTTATTTAAATTATCTCTAATTATTTTATGAGTCTTTTCATTAGTATAAGTAATATAACAAGGTAACATATCTTCTTTTTTACGATATGTATTATTGTCATATGAAAAATTGTAGTAGCCTGATGACCCTTCTTCAATTTCTAATTTAGAATAATCAATTGAATCAGGATCAATTCGCGGAGGAGTTCCCGTTTTTAATCTAATTATATTTACTCCTAAATCCTTAATTGATTTTGATAAGCCGTGACTTGACTTAGTTCCATCTGGTCCTGCATCGATGATTTCTTCACCTCTAAGAAGTCTTGATTCCATAAAAGTTCCAGTTGCAATAACAACTACTTTGCAAAGTACTTCTTCCTTATTATCTAAAATAATTCCTTTAATAGTTGATTTATCAACTATTAATGATTTTACTTCGCCTTCGTATATATCAAGATTATTAAGAGTAAGTAATTCTTCTTGAACAACTTTCGGATATCCTATTTTATCTTCTTGTGCTCTGTAACATCTTACTCCTGGACCTTTTGACATATTTAATACTTTCATTTGAAGCATGGCACCTTCTTTATCTGCCATCTTCCCCATTAAGCCACCAAGAGCATCAATTTCTCTAACAACTATTCCTTTTGCCGAACCACCAATATTAGGATTACAAGGCATATTTGCAATCTTATTAAAGTTTAAACAAATAAGAAGAGTCTTTGCACCTAGTTTAGATAAAGCATGACTAGCCTCTACTCCAGCATGTCCTCCACCAATTACTATAGCATCATATTTTTTATTTAAGGATTTAACTAGCATTAACCAATAGATCCTTCTTTTTCCATATCAAGTTTTAATAGTTGATTAAGTTCAACTGCATATTCCATCGGTAGTTCTTTACTAAGTGGTTCTAAAAATCCTAACACAAGCATCTCTCTGGCTTGAGAAAAAGATAAACCTCTACTAGTTAAATAATATAAATATTCTTCATTTATTTTTGATACACTTGCTTCATGTTCTAAATAAGAAGAAGAATTATTACAAGTATTATTAGGAATTGTATCTGAAAATGATTTATTATCTAAGATTAAAGTATCGCATTCACAGTGGGCTTTAGAATTTGTTGCTTTAGGAGAAATATTTATTTCACCCCTAAAATTACTTGTACCTCCTTTTTGAGAAATACTTTTTGAAATAATAGTTGAAGAAGTATTTTTTCCTAGATGAATCATTTTAGCACCTGTATCTTGATATTGATTCGATGAAGAAAAGGCCATTGATATAGTAGATCCTTTTGCCCCATCTCCTTTTAAAATACAGCAAGGATATTTCATACATATCTTTGAACCGACATTTCCATCGACCCATTCCATTAATCCATTTTCATCAACAGTCGCTCTTTGAGTAACTAAATTTAAAATAGATGTTGACCAGTTTTGAATAGTTGTATATCTCATCTTGGCATTTTTACCAACAAAGATTTCAACAACAGCTGCATGGAGTGATTCAACTGAATACATAGGTGCAGTGCATCCTTCGACATAGCTTAGTTCTGCTCCATCATCAACAATAATTAAACTTCGTTCAAATTGACCACTTCTTTTGTTATTAATTCTAAAATAAGATTGAAGTGGTTTTTCTAGTTTCACTCCTTTAGGAACATAAATGAATGAACCACCAGAAAAAACTGCACTATTTAGTGCTGCATATTTATTATCAGATGGAGGAACAAGCTTTCCAAAATATTTTTTAAATATTTCTGGATAAAGTCTAATACCAGTATCAGTATCTAAAAAGATAACACCTTTTTCTTCAACTTCTTTAAGCATATTTGAATAAACTGCTTCTGATTCGTACTGGGTAGTAATACCAGCAAGAAATTCTTGTTCAGCTTTAGGAATACCAATCTTATCAAAAGTCTCTTTAATAGTAGAAGGGACTTCTTCCCAAGATGAAGTAACTCCTTCACTTACTTTTGTATAGTAAGTATAATCTTGGAAATCAATAAAAGATAAATCAGGACCAAAAGAAGGATTCTTTTTAGCAAAGAATTCTTTTAAAGCTTTAAGTCTAAAATCAAGGAAGAACTTTTCTTCATTTTTCATTTTGGAAATAAAGCGAACAGTTTCTTCACTTAGTCCAACAGGCGATTTAACTAAAGATACATCTTTATCTTTAAAATTAAATTTATTCTTTATTTCTTTCATATTATCCTTATAGTTTTTCGAATACTTTTTCTAGTCCCCTGTAAGAAATATTTGCACAAGTAATTCTTGATGGCTGTCTATTAACATTTATAAAACAGATAGCTTCATCAAGTAAGTCGTGGTCAAATTCTTTACTTTCTAACATATTATAAAAATTATGAATAATGTTTTTAGCTTCTTCAACACTTTTGTTAATTACAAGTTCACTCATAATTGAAGTAGAAGCAGTTGAAATTGCACATCCTTCTCCGTGCCAATATATTTTTTTAATGATATTATTAACAATCTTTACTTGAATATATATATCATCAATACAAGAAGCTGAATCCATATGAACTAGAATAAAAGAAGGGTCATCAATTTCTTTTTTATTTCGAGGATTAGAATAATGATCCATTATTATTTCTCTTAAAATAACTGGATTAGTAATATCAAAAGTAGACATCTAGAAAATCCCCACTCTTTTTTAAAGAAGAAACAAGAGCATCAATATCTGAATAATCATTATATAAATATAATGATGCCCTACAAGTTGAATTAACATTTAAGACTTCAGGAAGAAGTTTTGCACAGTGATTTCCTGATCTAATAAAGACATTATTTGAAGATAGATAGGTAGCAACATCTTGGGCGTGAATATCTTTGACATTAAAAGTAATTATTCCTGAATCATTAAAGTCATTATATAAAATAATATTTTTCATTTCTTTTAACTGCTTAATCGCGTATGTTTTTAAACTCTTTTCGTGTTTTTCAATTTCTTCTAGTCCGATATTATTTAAATATTTACAAGCTTCAGCAAAACCAAGAATTCCAGCAATATTTTGAGTCCCTGCTTCAAATGAAAAAGGGAATTCTTTTAAAGAAACACTTAAAGAAGAATCAAATCTTGAATTCATCTCTCCACCATAAATAAATGGCCATATCTTATTTTGAACTTCTTTTTTAACATATAATAAACCAACACCAGTTGGTCCAACCATCTTGTGAGATGAAAGAGCTAAAAAATCAACATTAGTATCTTTAACATCTATTTTATGATGTGGTGCTTCTTGGGCTCCGTCACAAACAAATAAAGCATTATTATTATGAGTAATTTTAACTAGTTCTTTAATCGGTTGTCTAACACCAAGAACATTAGTAACACTAGCAAGAGATACTACTTTGGTTATTTTAGTAATCACTTTTGATAAATTATTAGGAGTGATAACTCCTTTTTTATCACTAGGAGCAAAGACAATCTTACACCTTTTCATTTTAGCAATGTTATACCAAGGAAGGACATTTGAAGCATGTTCGTTATATGAAAGAATAATTTCATCTCCTTCTTTTAGTTCATATAGTAAAGAATATGCAATTTCATTTAGTGACATTGTTGCTCCGCTAGTAAAGGCTACTTCATCAATATTAGCATTAATAAAACTTGCAACTATCTTTCTAGCTTCTTCAAATTCTTGATCAATTTTATAAGCTAGAGAATAATCACTTCTTTTAGTATTTGCAGAATAATTATTATAATATTCGTTAATCTTATTAATAACTACACTCGGTTTAAAAGAAGTCGCTGCATTATCTAAATAATGAAGGGGCTTAGCTTCATATTCATTATTATGAAGTGAATACATTGGAAAATCTTTTCGAATATCTTTAACATCTAACATAAAGATAAACTCCTTATTTTGTCTAAAGATAAAGTCTTAATCCGAGTATCATTTATATTATTTATTAGTGGATATATGCTTCCATAAGTGATAGCCTTTTTAGCATCGCCAAGAGTTAGGCCTCTACTAGTCAGATAAAATAAGTCTGCTTCATTATATGAACCAAGTGATGCTGAATGACTTGCTTTAACATCATTTTCTTTAATATATAGAATTGGTGAAATTCTACTTCGTGCAACACTTGATAAATTAGTAATTTTTCCTTCAATTCTTGTATCTGATTTATTTGCACCTTGAATGATTCTTGCTTTTGCATCAACTAAGATATTTCCACCAAGGTTAATTCCAGAAATATTTACTCTTGAATATGATTCAGGATGATTATGATTAATACTAAGATGATATTCTTTCTTATTATTAATTGATGATAAAGAAATAATATTAAGTAATAATTTAGATTTGTTTTTTAAATTGAAAATAATATTAATTGAAGAATTAATATTGTCTATATCAATAAGATTAATAAGAAGTGACTTATTTGATTCAATAAAAAAAGAAGAATTAACTTCTTTTTCACTAATACAAAAATCACATATCTCGTTAGTTTTTATCTTATTATCGCTATATATATTAATAATTTCTTTTTTCATTATTAAATAACTTGTTTAACTCCACAAGAACCAATTGAGACTTGTTTTTCTTTCTTTTCAATTTTAATCTTAAATTCTTTTTCAATAAATGAATATCCTTCTTTTGATATTCTTTTTGCAAGTAAGCCATCTCCACTAAGAGCAACTTTACCATTAATAATAACAAAAGTCTTATTAGGATTAATTAAAGAAAAAAGTTTATCATAATGAGAAATAAGAATAAAGGTGGTTCCTTTTTCATGCATATTATTAATTACTTTTGCAATTGATGAAAGAGCATCAACATCAAGTCCTGAATCAATCTCATCTAGCATTGCAAGAGTAGGAGAGAGAAGCTGAAGCTGAATTATTTCATTTCTTTTTTTCTCACCTCCGGAAAAACCTTCATTTAAATTCCTTTCAATAAAAGAAGAATCAAGTCCGACATCTTCATAAGCTTGAGTCGTCTTTTTATAAAAATCAAGAAGCTTAATTGGTTTATCTAAGTGAGAATTTAAACTATTCTTAAAGAAATCAAGAGTCATAACTCCTGAAATTTCAGGTGGATTTTGAAAAGCAAGAAAAAGACCTTTCTTACTTCTTGTTGAAACATCCATTTTAGTAATATCTTCTCCGTTAAAGATAATATTACCTTTATTAACTACATAACGAGGATTACCCATTATTGAATGAAAAAGAGTGCTTTTCCCGTGCCCATTAGGCCCAAGAAGAGCAACAATATCACCTTTGGAAATTTCTAAGTTAATACCATTAAGGATACTACTAGAATCTATACTTACATTTAAGTCGTTAATTTTTAACATATAACCTCCTTTGAATTAAACAAAAAGAGAATTATCTTAGAACCTTATTTCTTTAAAGAATCGCAAATTTTAAGTAATTCACCATCAGTAATCTGCTTTGGTTTAAATGATAAATTTAATCCATCAGAAGAATACCTTGGAATAACATGTACATGGAAATGCATGACAGATTGTCCAGCATCTTTACCAACATTGGAAATAATATTTATACCACTTGCTCCAAGATTAGTAATCATATTTTGCCCAACTGCTTGAGCAACATCTAAAACATGATTTAAAATATTTTTTTCGCAAGTTAGATAATTTAAAGTATGTTTCTTAGGAAGGACTAAAGTGTGTCCTTTACTTGTTGGATTGACATCTAAAAAAGCAATGCAAATATCATCTTCATATACTTTATGAGATGGAAGATATCCATTAGCTATTTTACAAAATAGACAATCGTTATCCATTTTTATTCCTATTTAGCAGAAAGATCTAATACTTTATAATCATCATAAGATGATTCAGTTTTAAAGACGTCTTTATAATTGCTCTTCATATATTCAAGGAAGTCACCATCGGAGTAGGAGAAATTACATCTTCTTAACCAATAAGTATTTGCATCATTAGTAAATGAACCACTAAGAGCATAAGAATAGGCAATTTCACGAGCAATTTGTTCTTTCTTTGCATCAGTATCGTAAATTGATTCTTCATTACCTTTTGTTAAAGCAAAAGTATCAACAGCATCTAAAATACGAATTAAGAAATATTTTGATGATGCCTTATCAAAGAAAATAACACTTTCACCATTGTTAGTATTTTTGAAATATCTAAAGCCATCTCTTTCAAAGACAGTTAAGTCACTTCCAGTTCCATTTAATGGATAAGTGGAATCAGCTTTTGGATAGATTTCTTTATTTGTTGAAACATTACTTGCATTATATAACTTATCTTTTATATCAGAAGGAAGAGAACCGATTGTATCAGTATCTGAGAAGATTCCTTTTGTTACATATGTCTTTTTAGCAAGAGTGCTAATTTCTTTTCTAATACCTTTTTCAATTGAGTAAGTATAGTTACCTGTATATTTTGCTTCAATTGAAGTATCAACCATTAAAGGATTTGCTTGACCTTCTCTAATCTTCTTAATGTCTTTTAAAATAGTACCAAAGGCAGTTGAAGAAGAAATAGTCTTTCCATTATCATCAACAACAAGGAGTTTGTTATCAATTAAGAATTGTTTTTCTTCAGCAGTAAGGACATAGGCATGGTTTATCTTATCACCAACATTAAATCTTCCATCAGTGTTATAATCAGCAATGACATCTTCTGGAATTCCTTTCCATAATCTTTCTAAAACACTGAAGTCTTTATCAGTTCCAGCTTTAGGACCATCAATATATGTTGAATAATATGCATTAAGAAGAATCATTGCAGAACCTACTTCATCTTTTCTATCTTCAAGTTCAATGATTTGAAGTTTCTTAGTAAGTTTGCTACCAAGAGATGAATATGCTCTAGTGTAGATATATTCAGAAACTAAATAGTTACGAATAATTTCTTCATATTCTTCACTTTCAAGGAACTTTGTATAATCTGCAGCAAAGACATCATCAAACTTCATTTCAGGAGTTACAAGAACACCAGTAGTCTTTGCTTTTGAATCATCAAAGTCAGCAGGAAGAAGATAATCTTTCTTTAAAGCAGTAACATATCTTGTTTCATAGAATAAATCATCTTTTAAATAGTTAGTGTCAGCAGTTGCTGATTCAAAGATGCCATCTTTAGCTCTATTAACAAGGTTCTGTTTCTTATTAGTTGGAATAGTTCCAGTTGCGACTGAATTATCAAAATTGAAATCATCAGCAAGTTCATAAACTTTTTCACCAGCTATTTTTGATTTATCTTTTGAATTTTCTTTTTTAACATCAGTATTTCCAGCAATTTCAGCAATCTTATTTAAGATAAGATTGATAGTACGTGAATATACTTCACTTGAAGAAGAAATCTCATTATAGAAGTTCTCTTTTGTATTAAGAACTAAGGATAGATTATTATCTTCTGCAAATTTTTGAATATCAGAATATAAAGTTTCTTGATAATCAGTTGGATATCTTGCATAGTCAGTTGAGCAACTAGAAATAGAAGCAATGACTAAGGCAGGAAGTAAAAATAGCTTTCTCTTATTTGTTTTCATTTAATGAGGCCTCCACTTGTGCTAGTTCATTTGATTGGAATAGAGGAATTGCAACCATAGGAACAATGTTCTTTGGTTGAATGTCTTGATAAGTAATCAAACTATTAATATATGTTTCCCATGAATCATCAAGGGTTTCATTAGCTTTTTCTTCATCAGCTTCAATGCTATTATCAATATAGTTATTGATTTCCTTAGCAATCTTATCACCAATTAAAGAATCAAAATCTTTATTATATTGTTGTTTGAATTGTTCTTTATTGTATAAGTAGATACGATAATCTTGATGTGAATCATAATTTGCAACTTTGTCTTGAACCCAAG
>CACYDF010000118.1 GCA_902773085.1 uncultured Erysipelotrichaceae bacterium | reverse complement strand
AAGAAGTGGAGCAAGTTCAAAAAAGAAAGATGAATAATAATTAGTAGAATAAGAAACAAATAGTTCTTTGCTTTTTTTAATTGAATATGAATAATAGTTAACTGGATCACAGTTTCTATTAGATGATAATACGTGACTAGAAGAAACAAGATTTAATTTCTTCTTCTTAGTAAAAGTAAAGTCATCTCCATATGGAGAAGATTTAATTAAATAGACCATTGACTTTTGACCAAGGGGAGTAAAAAGAAGTCTAAATTCTCTTTCATTATCCCTATTAAGTGCATGAAAAAGAACTTCAAATTCATCATTATTAAGTTGAACAAAACTATCTGATTTTTTCTTTTCTTTTTGAATAACCTTTATTTGTTTTTCGATGTATTTTTCATAACTTTTTGTATCATCTATTTTTTTAAGATAGAAAGGACTTCTTGAAAAAGATAAATTAGCAGCAAGAGGATTACCATAGTAGAGAACTTCATCAATGAAATATTTTGGACATGGTTTAGTAATAGTTGCAATAAGAGTTTCAACCTGAGTTCTTGATCTACTTCTTCCTTCACTATCTCTATAATAGACTTGATAAGAAACGACTCTAGTTCCTTGATATGTTTTTTGACCCATATAAAAGTTATTGGTTTTTAATATAACAAAAGGAAGTCCACTTATCTTTCCGGTTTTTGAATAAATAATAGAAGAATCTTGATTAGTATTACTTGATTCTAAAGAAAACTTCTCATGAAGATAGGCAAGTTTTTCTTTATCAAATAATTTGTCCAGGCTAATTATTGGACTAATTTTAGAAAAGATAACATCTTGATCTGAAGAATCAAATAAAGATAAAAGAGGTTCTATTTGTTTTTTACATTCTTCAAGATATTTATCTACTTTACTTGAATGCAATGAATAATTATTTTTTTGATTAATAATTCTCATCCTATTTATCTTCGATAAATAGAATATGAAATATATTGTTAAAATAAGAAGAATAATATATGTTGGTAAAAAGATAGCAAGATTAGAAAAATTATTAAAGATTTCAACAATAAAATATATTGTTCTAATAAGAGAAAAAACAACTATTAGAATAATAAATAGTGTTTCTACTTTTTTATATTTCTTAAGTAGTTCTTGAGATTTATTTGCATCACTAAGAGAGTTTTCATAATTAGCGGAAGATATATCATTTTCTTCAACATTAATTTTTGATTTGATAACAAGGTTATCAAAAAAAGATTCGCTTTCTTCACGAACCTTTTTCTCGATTACATCAAAATATAGTTTACAAGGGTTTAATAAATCATTCATTTCAACATCTACGTGTTGTTATTGTTATTAGTTGGAATTCTAAATGGTTCAAAATTACCAAATTCTTTATTAGGACAATTGAAAAGATATTCATTACCATTTCGTTTATAGTTTCCACTAGTTAAACGTTCTAAAAATGAAGCCTCTGTCCCACTGAAAATAATAGTAGAAATTGAACGACAATTAGTGAAAGTATTTTCGTGTATAACTTGTAAAGAATTAGGGATACAAACTGTATGCAAAGAAGGACAATCATAAAAAGAGCCATTGCCTTTTGTATCTTGATCACCTAGAGTCATAGTACCAAAACATAGTGGAATAACAATTTCAGTTAAAGACGTACAACCTCGACATAAATTTAAAGGTAAGGAAGCTGAATCATTAGATATTGAAGGGAAATACATTCTTAAGGTTTTTAATTTAGTGCATCCTCTAAAGGCTTCGTCTCCTAAATAAGTGATCTTATTTGTTTCAGTTGTTGTATTAAAAACAATTGTTTCAACATCTGATCCATAAAAAGCTCTTGGACCAATTCCTGTTATAGTTGGATCAAGTTGATTAACTCCAGCTGTTCCATAAAGTAGGAAAGGAGTTGTAAGTCCTGTAGGAAGAGTTGTGCCATCAGAAACCTTCTTTCTAATAATACAGTTAGAAGAAGTAAAGAAGTCTTCTGATGCACCTGTAATTTTAAATGATGTTATAGCAGAACAACCTTCAAATGAAGATTGATAAATCTTTTTAATTTTACCCTGTAAAGTTACGGAAGTAAAAGAAGAATTTTTAGCAAAGGCATATTCTCCAATAGAAACAATTTTATCATGTAGAACAAGGTCAGTGACAGTATTATATATTGATGGATCTACAGGATTTGGATAGACAAGAGTAACACCTTCAAATACATTATTAGCAATACCTTCTATTTTAGTAGATGTAAAAGAACTTAATTTACATCCAGCAACTACTTGTTTAGTAGTTAAGTTTAAAATAATATTACTATCTTCACTTGAAAAATTTTTATTTTCTTCATTAACTATAATAGAAGAGATATTTGGACAATTTTTAAATACTTGTTCACCAACATAAGAAACATTTTCACCAAGTAAAATATTATTTATTTCTGTACAACCTTCAAATGCGCTATTGTTAATTGTTGTTACTGAAGCAGGTAAAGTTATTTCTTCACTTTCAGGGATAGAATTTGGAATAAACATTTTAAGTTTACGACAACCTGCAAAAGCACTATTACCAATAGTTGTTAAAGAGGTGCTATCGTTTGAATAGTAAGTAACTTTATTTAAACTGGAGCAGTTTTCAAAAGCACCTTCTCCAATTGTTACAATATTCTCACCAAGATTAACAGTTTTTAATTTTGTCTTATTAGCAAAGGCACCAGGGGCTATTTCAACAACAGGGTAACCATCATTAGTTGAAGGAACAGAAATTAGTTCACGTGATTGTAAATTATATGATTGAAGAATATAACCCTCTTTACTACTACTATATTGGAAAGTAAATTCGGTATGTTCTTTCTTTTCAAAAACAGGTCTAAAAATAGTATCAGCTTCAACAATATTAGGAACTGGCTCCCAAGATTTAAAGATAAAGTCATTATCGCCATCAGAAGCCAAAGTAGGAATTAACGAATTGGAAATCTTTGTTAGAGATTCTCCTTTATTCATTTTCGCATTATACATACGAGATCCATCGCCATTTAAAAAAGTGATTTGATATGTTTCAACAGTTTGAACATATTCATTTGGATCAATTTCATCCGGAGTTTTGGATTTAATACGGCTTTCAACCGTACACGATGCAAAACTCATTAAGCATAGCGATAAAGCAAACGATAATCTAATTTTTTTCATATTAAAATGTTTATATATAGGTATCTATATTAAACTACTTTTTACTAAAAAAGTAAATAGAGAAGTTCATAGTTATAATACAACTTTTTATTTATCAATGCAATTTTTATTATTAATTTTAGAAATTAATATTTAATAACTGCATATTGCTTTTTCCCCCTTTTTACAAAGATATATCCACCATCAAGAGCAATTTTTTTACTAATAACGTATTCTAAATCATTGATGGCTTTTCCATTTATTTTAATTGCATTATTAGAAACAAATTCTCTGGCTTCTCTTCTTGATTGAGCAAGGTGGAGTGAAACAAGAGCATCAAGAATATTCATTTCAGAAGTTGGTGAACAAACATTTAATCCAAAAGTAAGTTGAGATAAGTCATCTTTATTTAGAGAATCAAAAGAATCTTTAAATAATGCTTGAGACATTTCTAAACATCTACTTGCAACTTTTTCACCATGAAGTTTACTAACAACAATTTTAGCCAGTTCTTTTTGGGCAAGGCGTAGTTCAGGAGTTTTTGATAACTCGTTATACACTTTATCAATTTCTTTTACACTTCTATCATCAAAAATATAGAGATACTTTTTAACATCAGAATCAGGAACATTTAAAAAATATTGATAGATTGAATATGGGCTTGTCATTTCTGGTTCAAGATATAAAGCTCCACTTTCAGATTTACCGAATTTCTTTCCATTAGAATCAGTAATAAGTT
>CACYDF010000117.1 GCA_902773085.1 uncultured Erysipelotrichaceae bacterium | reverse complement strand
TCAGTTACTACAATAGGTAATAGTGCATTTGAAGGATGTTCTAGTATTACTAGTATTAATTTTTCATCTTCAATTACTACAATTGGCGAATTTGCCTTTAAAGGAACTAGTATAACAGAAGCAACTATACCTGCAAATGCTGTTAACCACTCTCGAGCTTTCTATGATAATCAGTCAATTAAAACAATCACTTTTGAAGAAGGTATTACAACATTAAAAACTGGTGTTCTTAATGGTTGTACAAATCTTGAAACAATTAATCTTCCTTCTACTATTACTGATATTGAAACAATAGTTATTGGCCGATGTACTAGTTTAAAGACTATTAACTTTGCTGGAACAGTTGAACAATGGAATGCAATTAAAATGGGAACTTCTGTTACCAGATCAGGTAGGACAGTAAGAACTTATTATTGGAATGGACAAAGCACTTCTCCGATAACTGGTTTTACAGTTAATTGCAGCGATGGTGAAGTTGCATATTAAAGATAACTAGTTTCTACTTAAAATTAAAACTGCCTACTTAGTTGTAGGCAGTTTTTTAATTATTCATTAATTACTTCTTTTCTTTTTCTGTATTATTTTCTTCCTGATTATTTTCTTTTAATTCTTTTTCTTTTTCAATTTCTTCTAATAGAAGAGGAATCGGATATTTATAGTGATATATTGCTTGGAAGATATATACAAGTGCAAAATAAAAGAATAAGAAACTTGTATAAAAATTTAATAAGTTATTATTTATATTTTCTAATGGTTTTCTGATATTTTCTATTCCAGTTGAAAAAGCGTAAATATCAAAAACAAAAGTAGCTAGCGAACTTGGTAAAAGAATTATCTTGTCAATTAAAGACACTTTTTTCCTTCTTTTTTTAGAAACAAGAGCCCAAATAAAATCGGCAACAAACCAAGTACCACCAAGTAAAGTAAGAATAACAAAAAAGTAAGTATACCATGTTGCACCTTCTTTTCTTGATAAATTCATGATGTTATTAATTTTAAGAATTCCAAGAACTATAAAAAGAATGGAAAAAACAAGTAATTCTCCACTATATATTAATTTTGCTTTAGTAATATCATCTAATTTCTTTTTTTTCATATGTTGTATTATAAAACAAATTCAGTTAAAAAAGCACTGTAACCAGGGAGAGAATAAAAATATTTATATGCTTTTTTGAGATTTGATTTTTTTTCACTTAATGCAAAACATGCAGATCCAGAGCCACTCATTCCATTTAATGGAAGATTAAATTCTTCAAGTTTGGTAAGTATATCTTTGATAACAGGTAGTTTTTGACTAGCAGGATAATATAGGGCATTAATCAAATTCTTTTTAATTAGTTCGTAGTTATTATCTTTTAATCCAGTTATTAGTTCGTCAATATTGGATTTTTGTATCTTTTTCTTATCCATCTGATCAAATAAGTCATATACTTCAACAGTAGATAACCCTTCTTTTGGCTTGACTAATAATACATAATAAGAAGTTGTAATATTAATTGGTTCAATAATATCTCCAAAGCCTTTTACTCTGGAAGGTTTATTTGTTAAAAAGAAAGGAACATCTGCACCAAGAGAAGGTGCAAGTTTGTTAATATTGCAAATTTCATTTTTGCATTTAGTAAATTGATTTAGAGCTTTTAATACAGCAGCAGCATCACTTGATCCTCCACCTAGCCCTGCTTGAATTGGAATTCTTTTATATATAAAGATTTTAAACAAATCTTTAATTTTACATTTCTCTTGATACAAAGAGAACGCCTGATATGCGGTATTAGTTTCATCACATTCAATATTAGGATTATCACAATATAGATGTGCACTAAACTTATTTGCTGTTTCTTTAATACGGGAAAGTTCAATAGTATCATGAAGTTTTAAAGGAATACTAATCATATCAAGTTCATGATAGTTATCACTCCTTTTTTTAATTATATTAAGTGCAAGATTAATTTTCGCATTTGCCTGAATTACAATAGGTATCATTTTTGTCTACTTTCCAATAACATATAAATTATACTATTTTTGGATTTATATATTACATAATAATTATATGTCTTTATATAAGATATTATTTTCGGATCCGAATATTTACTTGCTATATTAATTTATCTATGTTATATTTATTAAGCGCAAAAAATTAGAAAGATAATAGGAGGAGAATAAAATGGCAAGAGTTTGTCCTGTAACTGGAAAAAAACCAATGTATGGAAATAGTGTTTCTCACTCTTTTAGACATACAAGAAGAAGATGGAATGTTAACTTACAAACAGCAACTATTATGGTTGATGGAAAAATGAAGAGAGTTAGAATTTCAACTTCTGCTTTAAGAAATTTAAGAAAGACTGCAAAAGCTAATCCTGTTGTAGCAAAACCAGTTGATGAAAAAGTAAAAGAAAAGAAAGTAGAAGCTACTGAAGTAAAAAAGGAAGCTGCTGAAGGAAAAGTAAAAGAAAAGGAAATTGAAGCTGCTGAAGAAAAAACAGATACTCCAGAAGCAAAGGAAGAAGCTGCAACTGAAGAAAAAGTAGAAACAGAAAAAGCTGAGTAGTTTTATTTTTGAAATGAATTATTAAAGGTAGTGTAAAGCTACCTTTTTTTGTTATCAAAAAAGAAATTATTAAAAAATATAGAAATAATTAGCAAATAATAAGTAGGAGCTAATTATATGGAAAAAATAAAAAGCGAAGAACTAGCAAGTGATAATTTGTCTTTGTTAGATGATCTATATTTTTCATCAATATTAAATAACAATGTAGAACTTGCAACTTTTATTTTAAAGATCATTTTGAATAAAGATGATTTGATAGTTAATAAGATAACTACGCAAAAGCAGTTAACAAATATCAAAGGGCACTCTCTTATTTTAGATGCATATGCAACAGATTCTAAAAAAAGAAAATACAATATTGAAATTCAAAATACAAAGACGAAAGATTTAATTTTTAGAGCGAGATATCATCTTTCTTTGTTAGATTCAAATAATCTAAAGAAGAACAAAGATTTTTCTTCCCTAGTGGAAACATATGTAATCTTCTTTTGTAATTTTGATTTATATCATAAAAATAAGCCCATATATTTAATTGATAGATATGTAGATGGGAAATATTTATTTAATGATGGCGAACATATTATTTTTGTTAATTGCACTTATAAAGATAAAACAACTAAAATAGGGAAACTAATTCATGATATCAAGAGTAAAGTGGGTGAAGATAAATGCTATAATATATTTAGAATAAATGAAGAAAAAGGAGATATAAAAATGGGTGAACATTGTCAAAGAATATATAACAAAGGAATTGAAGAAGGATCAAACAACTATATTAAGAATATGTTCAAAAATGGATTGGATATTGATTTAATATCTAAAATTAGTGGAAAGAACAAAGACGAACTTCTTGAGTTTAAAAAGAAAAACAATATATAGGTTATTAAAGTATTAAAGATAAAACAATAAAGAAAGAATTAACTAGTCCTAATAAACCAAGAGTTATCCATTCTTCTAGTGCTAAAGAGTTAATGCTAGGTTTTTCGTATTTGGTTTCACCATTATTATTAACTTTGTTTAATTTATACCAAGAACTATTTTTAGGATTACCTAAGAAGATTAGTAATACAAATGAAATTGCTATAAGTGAAATTACAAAAGGTTGAGGAAGTAAATCATTATCAATTAATATTCCTTCAACATATTTAGCTAGGAATATTAAAAGAGAACTTACAGAAATAAAAGCCGAACCAGAATAATACGAAATCAAATGATACTTATATAAAGTAAAAGGAATTATATTACTTAAAGCAATAAAAGTGTAACCAAGTAAGAATAAGGAAGAGACAAAAATTAGATATGGAGAATTAAAAAAACTAAATGTCATCCATATACCAGTAGAAGACGTTGATGAAAAAAGGAATAGTAAAAAATAAAGAAGAACTCTTTTTTCTATTGGTAAAGAAGAATATATTTCAAATCCAAAAGAATTTGCAAGTGAAATATCTTTATTTTTAAATGATATTAAAAGAAGAAAATATATAAGAAGAAAAACAAGGCTTAAACTTAAAAAGATTAAAGCTGTTATACTCATTGTATTATTTTTTTAATTAATTCAGCTTTATTAGTAGATTTAAAGAAAAAGCTTCCGCAGACTAAATAATCAACTCCGTTATCAAGGCAAAGCTTTCCAGTAACATCATTTATTCCACCATCTACTTCAATAAAATAATCTTTATGATTCTTTATACGATAATCATTTAGATATTTAATTTTCTTTTCACTTCCTTCAATAAATGACTGTCCACCTTTACCAGGGACAACAGACATTATTAAAAAGAAGTCAAATAAGTCTATCCATCTATCTGCTTTTTTTATATCGCTTGGAGGATTAATTGCAAGACCTAATTTAACATCTGGAAACTCTTTTTTAAGATTTAATACTTCTTTTTTATATTTTGAAAAATCTTCGTCAATTACTTCTAAATGGAATGATACTTTTTTAGCACCATAAGCAATAAAATCGCGAGTCTTCTTAATAGGATTTGAAACCATTAAATGAACATCAATATCCCAAATAGGAGAATCAATTTGTTTGAAGATTTCTTCACCAAAACTTATGTTATTTAC
Organism: uncultured Erysipelotrichaceae bacterium; assembly: GCA_902773085.1. Taxonomy (GTDB): domain Bacteria; phylum Bacillota_I; class Bacilli_A; order RFN20; family CAG-288; genus Enterosoma. The sequence continues at coordinate 14,254 of CACYDF010000117.1, read as the reverse complement.
AAAGTGCCCATCCATAACATCATAGTGTAGTTTTTTAATTCCAATAGAGTGAATTTCATCTAGATCTTTTTGTAGGTTCAGGAAGTTCGCACTTAGAAGTGAAGGTATCACAGCACATGCTTTTTTCATAAATTATTTCTCCTTTATTTTAGTTAATAACTTTAAATAATTCTCGTAAGATGATGCAGATAATTTAGAAGAATTTATCATATTAATTATATTACAACCGAGTGTTGATTTTAAGTGCAAACAATTTACAAACTTACATTTTTCACTGTACTTATTAAAGCCAGGGAAAAAGATTGATAAGTCAATTTCGCTAAATTCAGAAAGTTGAAATGAAGAAAAACCAGGGGTATCAAAAATAAAACCTTTTGAGTATTTAATAAGCGATACATCTTTTGTGGTATGTCTTCCTCTAGTAACAATATCTTTTGAATCAACAAGCCTATTTATAGTTGGATCTATTCTATTAAGAAGAGTAGATTTACCAACACCTGTTTGACCTACAAACGCACTCTTTTTATTCTCAATATCTTTTGCAAGTTTCTCAAAATCATCAGGTGCATTTAATTTATTATCTAAGAAATAAATATCATATCCAATATCTTGGTAATACTTCAAATCTCTTTTTAATTTATTAAGTTGCTTAGTGCCAATTAAGTCTTGTTTACTGAAAATTATCTTAGCTTTTATGTTTCGATAGTTTGCGAAAGTTAGAAATGAATCAAGTAGATATGTGGATAGATCAGGAGATTTTAAAGAGACAATTATACATAAAAAATCTATATTGGAAATCTTTGGTCGAGAAATATAGTTAGTTCTTTTTTCGACACGAGAAATAGTGTCGTTTTCTATATAAACATAGTCTCCAATATAGATATCAATATTGTTATATTTTAGTTTTCCAGGAATCTTTTTTATAATTGTAGTTTCACTTTCTTCATCATACAAACTTAAGCCAAGTGATGAAGAAGAGGTAACTAAATATTTCATTATTATTGTCTTTCTTTCTTTGCTTTTTTACTTGCTTCCATTAAAGCTTTCTTTTGTTGTTTTTCAAGTTTCTCGGCTGATTTTACATCGGAATTATTTCGGTGGAATAAATTGTAGAAGAAGCCATGTTTCTCTTCAAGTAATTGAGGATTTTTCATAATTCGTTCAATCTCTTTTCTGATGTAACCAACATCAACAAATCTATCAGCTGGATCTTTTGCACATGATTTGTAAATGATGTTTTCAAGAACTTGAGGAGCATGAGGAATAAACTTTTTTAAACTTGGGAAAGCTTCTCTAATATGCATTAAAGCAACATTGACTGGGTTATCTCCATCAAAGGGTAAATGACCGGTAATAAGTTCAAAAAATGTAACACCTAAAGAGTAGATATCACTCTTTTCATTGGCGGCATTTCCTTGAGTAATTTCTGGTGCCATATAATGAACTGAGCCAACAATAACTTCAGACTTAGTTACATGTTTAGAATCTTGAATTGTTGCTATACCAAAATCACCAAGTTTAATAATTCCATCTCTTGTTAAAAAGACATTTTGTGGTTTGATATCTCTATGAATAATTCCGTGTTGATGTGCATACATAATTGCAGAGCAAAGTTGATACATAATATCAAGAGCTTCCTTGAATGAAAATTTTCCACGGACATCAAGAATCTGTCTTAGAGTTTGTCCGTTGACAAATTCATTGACCATATATGGTTTTCCTAAAAATGAACCAACATTTAAAACCTTAATAATATTTTGATGATTTAAACTAGCAACTGCTCTAGCTTCTCTCTCGAAACGAGAAAGAGCAGTCATATTAGTTTCTTCTTCAGGTTTCAACATTTTAATGGCGACGTCTTTATCAGTAATAAAGTCGTGGGCTTTATATACATATGCAGAACCGCCCTCACCTAAGGTGTATAAGATTTTATATCGATCATCAATTATTTGATTTGATTTTAATGCGGCATCCATAACTATTTCTCCATTAATGCTACAGTAATGTTATCACTACCACCGTGAGAAAGAGCTAAATTTATCATAGTTTTAGCTTTATCATTAGTAGAAAGGGAATCATTAGATAATATTTCAGTCATTTCTTCTTCGCTAATCATATTATAAAGGCCATCTGAGCAAAGAAGTAAAGCAGAGTAATCATTATTTTTAATAGTACGAGTTTGAATGTTGGATAAATCAGGATTAATTCCAACAGCATTTAATAATAAGTTTTTTTGTGGGTGAAGGGCTTTTTCTTCTTTGGTGATTCTGCCTGTTTCATATAAGAATTCGACATAAGTTTGGTCATTTGTGCGTATTTTTAGGCCCTTTGTCTTGGAAAATGAATAACATCGTGAATCTCCGACTGAAGAAATAAAGGTAATATCCTTAATAACAATAGCCATAACTGCAGTTGAACCCATTTCTCTAAATTCATTGTTTTCAAGTGATTTTTTATGAACAGTTTTATTAGCTTTTTTTAAAACAATTTTAGAAAACTTCTTAACAGATACTGGATTAAAGCCTATTTTTCTTTTCTTAAAGTCGTTACTAATGGAATCAACAATAAGTTTAGATGCAATTTCGCCTTTTTTATGTCCACCCATTCCATCGCAAACTAAAAGTAAAGTTGCATGAGAATTTTTAGACACATATCCCATATCCTCATTGTTTTTTCTTTTTTTCCCAATATCGGTTAAACAAGCTAACTTAAAATCCATACTTAATTATTATAACTCTATAAATATTATTATTGTTTATCTTTCTTAACTCTTAATTGACCACATGCTGCATTTATATCAGAACCGAATTCTTTTCTAATAGTAGACTTGATATGATTAGCAAGTAAATATTTATGAAATAAGTTAACTTGCTTGTTATCTGATCGAGATAAATCATTTTCAACAACTTTATTGTAAGGAATTAAATTTACATAACTTTTTGTCTTTTTACAAATAGAAACTAATTCTTTTGCACATTCAAGAGAATCATTAACATCTTTGATCATAATATATTCAAATGTGACTACTCTTCCAGATTCTTGTTGATAATCAATTATTGCAGGAATTATTTCCTCTATTGGATATCTTTTATTTATTGGCATTAGTCTATTTCTAATATCATTATTTGGAGCATGCAAAGATAAGGCTAAATTTACTTGCAAATGTTCTTTTCCAAAAGCGTATATTTTTGGAACAATTCCACAGGTAGAAATAGTAATATGTCTAGCTCCAATTTCTAGTCCATAAGGAGAATTAATTGTCTTAACAAAAGATAAGACATTATCATAATTATCAAAAGGTTCTCCAGTTCCCATTAACACTACATGAGATATACGACTTTTATTAAAATCATATAGATATTTATTAAAAGCCATAACCTGTCCAAGCATCTCATTTGCTAATAATTTTCTTTTAACTTTTATTAAACCAGATGCACAAAATTTGCATCCCATTGAACAACCTACTTCAGTTGAAATACAAACACTATATCCATAGACATAATGCATTAAAACTGATTCAACTAGTTCACCATCAAAAAGTCTAATTAAACACTTGATTGTACCATCTTTACTTACTTGGACATTTTCCATTTTTGGTAAAGAAAAATCATAGTGTTTTTTTAACTCTTCTCGAAAAGGTTTTGATATGTCACTCATATCATCAAAAGAAGAAATGTTCTTTTTATAAATCCACGAATAAATTTGCTTAGCTCGATATGGATTTTGTTCCATAGCAATCATATCAGAAGTTAATTCATCAAGAGAAAGAGAATATATTGATTTCATTTTATTTCTTTTTCAGCAGTGCATAGTAACCAATAAATGGTTCATCTTCAATTAAAACAACTCTTTCATCTATTACTAATTCAAAGTCTTTTTTTCTGTTTAAAAATGATCTTACGATATTAATATTTTCATCTTTAGTAATTGAGTAATTCATGAATAGCAAGCAACCATTCTTATTAACAAAATCTGAAATGGTAATCATCTCATTTAACTGTTTTTCGGATGATATTTCAAAATCTAGTTCACTAAGTGAAGGTAATATTGATGGATGAATCGAAGACAATCCAATATGTAAACAACTACCTTTATATATCGTTAAATCAAAAGAACTACTTGCTAAGTAAGTCTTTAATAATTTAAATGATGAGGGTAAAAAAGTAGTATGTTTTAAGTTATAAATTTTGGCTATTTCATTTGATGTATTTAGTACATTTGAATTATCAACAACACAGGTAATTTTTGGATTTAATTTATCAAGGGCAATATCAAAATAATAACCTGAAAAAGTTTTACGTATTCCAGCAATAAGAATATTAGGCATATAATTTAATTTTGTTAAAGATGAATAGGCTCTTAGTTCAACATTACTTATAGGATAAAGATTGCCTTTTTCAATATCTAATTTTGCTTCTTTATTTGATGAAGAATAATATGTATCTATACCTGCAATATTTATTTGTTTTAAACTGCTTTTATAATCTTTTTTATGTAAGTTTGGAAGGAAGTAAAATAGTTCACATCGATGAAGCTTTTTCGCTAAGAATAATATTTGATCTTTAGTATATTCGTTTTGTAATTTTTTTAAGAAGAAAGAAGGAAGTTCAAGTTGAAGTGAGTTATACATAACTGGATCATATTTAACTCTTTCTTCAATAAAGAAATTCTTTTTAGCTTTTGCTTCAATCTTATCAAAACTATTTTGGATATCAGGGCTAAGTCTAAAAGAAGAACATGAAGAAATAAAAGCAGAATGAACTTTTTTTAGGTCATTATTATCTCTAATAAATTTAATAGTAATCATCGTTAAAAGAAGTTCATCACAATCGCTTAAAAGTAAAGGGAATAAATAACTAGCTTCATAACTTAGTTTTTGATAGTTTTTTAATATGGAAACAACAGATGCTTTTAACTCTTCTTTTTCTTTATCATTTAAAGAATAGAATTTGGATGTTTCAGATAAAGCATAAGAAAAATGTTTTTTGCTCTGAAGGATTTCCTTAAGGGATTTAAGAATAGGCTCGAATTTAATCATACTTAAATTATAAAACTTTTATTTCCGAAAGAATCTTCTTTGTTTTAAATACATCTAAAATAAAAAGACTTATTTTTGTATCATCTTTAAGAATAATAGTTATCTTATCTCCTAAAGGTTTCTTTGGAACAGGACCAAAAATGGAAGGAGTAGGATATAAAGAATGGTCTTTATACATGATTTTTTTGATTTGTTCAGCCTTGTAACTATCATAAGAGCTTGTTTTGTGGTTATAAACATCAAATATTTTGGTTTTTTCATCATAAAACAATGCTTCTTCAGGCATATTTTTATTTTTAAAGTAAAAATATATAGAATAAATGATTAAACCAAGTAGAAAAATAACGAAAATAATGAAAATAACAAGCATTGCAATATTACTAAATGCATCAATAAGAAGAAAGATGCCAGTAATAGCTCCAGCAAAAAGAAAAGATAAGGCAGAAATAATTAAAACCCCAGCAGGTTCGTTTCTTTTATCTTTATAGTTTAATGCAACAGTTATTCTAGGATCTTGTTCTTTTTTCTTCTTTTCTTCTTCAATCGAACTATCAAATAGATTCTTTGCCATGATATCTCCTTATTTACTAAAATCAAAATTAGTTATTTCTTTTGCTAGAGAAGAATTTAATTCCTTAGCTAAAGAAGAATATTCTTCAAGTTGAGCAATAACATCATTATAAACAACCATATCTTCTTTAGATAGAGCATAACCATTATCAATAAAAAACGAATTAACAAGATAATCCCTTTTTAATAAAAGAGAAGAAAGTTTATTCATCGTTTTAGTAGAAAGATAAGAATTTGAAAAGTCAGCAATAATTTCTTTGCCACTTTTATTTAAGACTTTTTCATAGTCTTTCTTTGCTTGGTTTTCTGCAATTATATTTCTATCTGAGACAAATTCTTTTTCAGAATGTCCGATAGATAAATATGCATTTAATCTATAAGCATTCTTAACAGCATACTGTGTTATTTCGATGACTTCTCCAAAGAGAAAAGTGATTCTTTCTAAATATGTCATAATTTTTAAAATAGCCCATTTGGATGGGCTAGTTCATTTAATCTTCTGATTTAACTTCTTTAACTTTCTTACCGTTGTAATAACCACATTTTGGGCAAACAACATGGGACTTTATCATTGCTCCACAATGAGTGCAAGGAATGACATTTGCTTCAGTTAAAGAAATAGGGCCTCTTCTAATTCTTTTTCGAGTTTTACCAGTTCTTCTTTGTGGGACTGCCATATTTCTATCCTCCGTTGTCTATATAAAAACAAAGATAATTATATATTTTTTACAAGAATAAGTAAAGACAATTATATTTAATTAATAGAGGGTTATAAAGCATTCAGTCTATTTTATGTAATATACGAAATCAGAAATAGAAAATAAAAGTTAAATATAGACAGCACAAAAAGAAATAATCTGATGTCAAATATAACAATTTAGTAATGTTTATAAAAGTTTGTTATAGTATAATATATGATAAATATCGTAATTTTTGATACAAATATTACTTTACTGTAAAATGTCAATCAACCTCTATTGTAAATTTAAGTAGAATTACATACCAAAAGATTATAAACTATAATTCAGATAAAAAGATGAGATTAGACAAGTATTTAAAAGTGAGTAGACTAATTAAGCGAAGAGAGCTTGCAAAAGAATTTATTCAAAAAGGATATGTGTTTTTAAATGATAATAAAGCAAAACCAGCAAGCGAAGTTAAAATAAATGATATAATTAAAATAACTTCACCAATGGGTAAAGTCTTTGTCATCAAAGTAAAAGATCTTAAACCCTATATTAAAGCAAGTGATGTTGAAAGCATGTATGAGGTAATTGATGGAACAAACTAAACCGAAGTTTAATTTCTTGTCTTTATTCAAAAAGAAAAATAAAGAAGACAAGAATAAAAAGCATTTAACGAAAAAGCAACAAATTATTGTTTATTCAATAATCGGTTTTGTTTCACTTTCTTTACTTATAACTCTTGCAATTATATTAGGACATTTAATTAAAAATAATATAGAAACAAAAAGAGAATATGAAAAAGTTACTCAAATTTATAGTGAGCTAACCCAAGAACAAATTAAACTTCAAGATAGTGAATATGCATCTGTTTATATTGAAGAAGGAAACAGGTATATACCAAGTAATAATATAGTTACCGAATACACTTCAACAAATGGTAAATAACAAACAGATTAATAAAGTATTAGCAAAATATATTAAAAATAAAAAAGTATTACTAGCTTATTCTGGAGGTCCAGATTCAACTTTTCTTCTTGAATCACTAGTTAGTTTTTTTAATACTAATTTAAAAGATAATATTGTTTTAGCATATGTAAATTATCATGATAGTGATTATACATTTAAAGAAGAACAAATAGTTTCTGAATATACAAAAAAATATCATCTTAATAGATATCAACTTCATGTCAGATTTAATAAAGAAAAAGATCACAACTTTGAAGAATGGGCAAGAAATATTAGGTATACATTTTTTAAAGATATTTGCGAAATAGAAAAGATATCTTATTTAATAGTTGGACATCATAAAGACGATTTAATTGAAACCTATATTCTTCAGAAAGAAAGAAACATTTCTCCTGCTATATATGGATTAAAAGAAATTACAGAGTTTCATTCATATAATGTAGTAAGGCCTTTGCTATCTTTATATAAAGATGAAATTAAAACAATCCTAAATAAAAAAGGGTTGGTTTTTTATGATGATATTACAAATTATTATGAAAAGAATACAAGAAACAAAATTAGAAATAAGGGATTATCTATAAAAGAAAAAGACAAGATTGTTAAAAAATGCAAAAAAGAAAATAAAAAATTAGATCATCTATATTTATCATTTAATAAAGTAAAAGAAAACAATCTTGTATTTTACCAAAGGCTAACTGAAGATAATAAAAAAAGATATATATTCTATTTATTAAATTCTTTACAATTATCAGTAAAAGAAAAAGAAGGATTTTTAAATATCACTTATGATTATTTAAAAAGAATTGAAAAAGGTATTTTAAATCTAGGATCAAATTACAAACTTGTTAAAGAAGAACAAAGTTTCTTTATTACTAATAAATATAAGGTGAAAGATTATTCTTACATAGTAAAAAAACCAGGTATATATGAATTTGATTTCTTTAAAATTGACTTAACAAAACCAGAGTTATTTAATATTAAATCTTTTCCAATAGTTATTAGAAAAAATAAAAAAGAAGATAAGATATCTACAAATTTAGTAAGCAAGGATGTTCATAGCTTTATAAAAAAACAAAAAGTTCCTATTTATTTAAGAGAGATATATCCGGTTTTTCTTAATGATAACAAGGAGATATTCTATGTTCCTTTTTATGTAGATATTAAAAAAGGAAAAACACCTATTTATTTCTATTAATAACATAAAGTATGCTATATTAATTTTTGTGAAGAAAAGTGTTTTATTTCTTTTAACTTTAATCTTAACAAGTTGTAATAAAGAAGAATCATATAGCAATATATGTTATCAATGTTTTTATGGGAATGAATTAGAGTTATCTTTAAAAACAGATTACGAACTAAGTGAAGATAAGATTAAAATGCAAAATGATATTACTAGTATTAGTGATCAAGAGTTTTATTTTGATTATTATGTATTAGATACGATAAGTGAAGTAGAAGTTTTTACTAGAAGTGAAAGTATTCAATTTACTGATGAAGACAAAGAAAAACTAGCTTTAAAAGAAGGCCAAAGTGAAATTGTCTTTATCGTCCAGATTCCAGAAAAACATAAAGCATTCAAAAGAAATAATTTCCAATATCGTAAGAGTGAAAGTGAAGAAATATTTTTAACCAGTAATTTTTATACTTACAGTAAAAGAGAAGATATTGCTTATTGTTTTGTTGATGTAGTTCCTGATGAAAAAATTGATAGCAAATATCTCTATTCTTTTGTTATAAAAATAGATAAGAGTTTTTACGAGTTTAAGAAGGATACTTTAATACGTGGAATACTCTCGGATTCTGCTTATAAAAAGGAAGATTTGCCCAATTTATAGGCATTTTTGGCCTTCCATATACTAAAAACATAATATTGTCAATAGGAAAAATTTTATACATACAAAAAGTCAAAAATGAGACGAAAGTATCATACCCCGAAAAATAAAACCACTTACAAAAAACAAACATAAGTTAAACAAATTAAAAAGTGGTTTTAATCACACCAATGAAAAAGCCGGATACTTTGGGATTTTTTATAGCATGACAAGATGTTTTTTTGTTAAAGTTGTTTGTAAAAAAAACCAGGAAAATAATAATTACTATGTAATTACTTGAAGGGAATTTACAAATAAAAAGCCCTTAAAATCGGCATTATTTTGAATAAAAAAATATATTTTTATTTTTACTATATTGATATTTTTTTATTAAAGAACCATAATTAGTATTGTCTAATTTCATTATTATCATATTAATATAGGAGGATGGTTTTATGACTTTTACTCTTGCAGGTATTAAGCCCCATTCAACTGTTGATGGTCCTGGAGTTAGATTTGTCATCTTTTTTCAAGGGTGCAATCACAAATGTTTTCAATGCCATAACCCAGAGACATGGGATATAAATGGAGGCTTGAAGAAAACAACAGAGGAAATTATCTCTGAGATTACACTTGAGAAGTATATTGACGGAATAACCTTAAGTGGTGGAGATCCATTACTTCAAAGCCAAGCTGCAAAAGAAATTGCAATGGCTGCAAAAAAAAGAGACATAAATGTGTGGTGTTATACAGGCTTCACTTATGAGCAAGTAATTCAAGGAGAAGCAGGTGAAGAAGCAAAAGAATTGCTTCGCTACATAGATACTCTTGTCGATGGGCCCTTTGTCTTGAGCAAGAAGTCTGACTCTTGTAAATTTAGAGGAAGTTCAAATCAAAGGCTAATCGATGTACAAAAGAGTTTAAAACAGAACAATGTTATCGAGCAAAACGAGTTTGATTTTGGTCTTTAACTTAACATTATATATATAGAGAGTAAGGAAGGTAAACATGATAAAACAAGTTAAAAAGAGAGACGGTAGTGTAACTTTATTTGATGCCAATAGAATTATAGATGCTGTTGCAAAGGCTTTTATTTCTACAAGTGAAATAACTGCAAAAGAGATATCTACTATGGCAAGTGCAATTCAAGTAATTGCTACAAATGCAATTGTTGATAAAGGAATTAATATTCCAACAGTTGAAGACATTCAAGATGAAGTCGAAAAAGCATTAATTAAATGTGGTTATGCTCAAACTGCAAAAGCATATATCTTGTATCGTTCACAACACGAAAAAGCAAGACATGCTAAAGATACTATTTTAGATTATAGAAAACTAATAGATGGTTATATTGGATCAGAGAAAGACTGGAGAGTAAAAGAGAATTCAACAGTTACTCTTTCATTAGGTGGACTTATTCTATCTAACTCTGGTGCAGTTACTGCAAACTATTGGTTAAGTGAAATATATGATGATGAAATTGCAAATGCTCATAGGCAATGTTTTATTCATTTACACGATTTAAGTATGCTATCTGGATATTGTGCTGGATGGTCACTTAAACAATTAATTAAAGAAGGTCTGGGTGGAGTAACTGGAAGAATCACTTCAGCTCCTGCCAAACATTTATCCACTTTATGTAATCAAATGGTTAACTTCTTAGGTATTATGCAAAATGAATGGGCAGGTGCTCAAGCATTCTCTTCATTTGATACTTATTTAGCTCCTTTTGTTAAAGTAGATAAATTATCATATCACGAAGTAAAACAATGTGTTCAATCATTCATTTATGGTGTTAACACACCATCTAGATGGGGAACACAAGCTCCATTTACTAATATTACATTAGACTGGACTGTTCCAGAAGATATGGAAAAAATGCCAGCCATCATTGGTGGAAAAGAAATGGATTTCACTTATGGTGATTGTAAAAAAGAAATGGATATGGTCAACAAAGCCTTTATCGAAGTTATGATTGAAGGTGATGCAGAAGGCAGAGGTTTCCAATATCCTATTCCAACATATAGTATTACAAGAGACTTTGACTGGTCTGAAACAGAAAATAATAAATTATTATTTGAAATGACTGCAAAATATGGAACCCCATATTTCTCCAACTACATTAATTCAGACATGAAGCCAAGTGATGTTAGAAGTATGTGTTGTAGATTAAGACTCGACTTAAGAGAACTTAGAAAGAAAGGCGGAGGATATTTTGGTAGTGGAGAATCAACAGGAAGTATTGGCGTTGTTACTTTAAACTTACCAAGAATGGCCTACTTATCAAAGACAAAAGAAGAATTCATTGCTTTAATTGATAAGTATATGGAAATATCTGCACGTTCACTTGATATCAAGAGAAAAGTAGTTACTAGATTAATGGAACAAGGAATGTATCCATATACAAAGAGATATTTAGGAACTTTCAAGAATCACTTCTCAACAATCGGTATTGTTGGTATGAATGAAGCACTTGAAAATGCCGGTTGGAACAGCGTTGGAAATCTTTCTAATAAATCAGGTAGAGATTTAGCTGTTGAAATATTAAATCATATGAGAAAGAAATTATCTGACTTCCAAGAAAGATATGATGCTTTATTTAATCTTGAAGCAACTCCAGCAGAAAGTACAACTTACAGATTTGCAAAGCATGACAGTGAAGATTATAAAGATATTAAGACTGCTGCAAAAAATGGTGGCGCACCATTTTATACTAATTCATCACACTTACCTGTTGGATTTACTGATGACATCTTCCAAGCACTTGAAATGGAAGATCCAATGCAAGTCTTATATACTTCCGGTACTGTCTTCCATGCATTCTTAGGTGAAAGAATTCCTGATTGGAGAAGTGCTGCAAGTTTAGTTAAGAAAATTGCATATAACTTCAAGTTACCATACTTTACATTATCACCAACATATTCAGTTTGTCCAAAAGATGGATATATCCAAGGTGAACATTTCAAATGTCCACACTGTGGTGGTGATGCTGAAGTCTATTCAAGAATCACTGGTTATTATCGACCAGTAAGAAACTGGAATGATGGTAAGGTTTCTGAATTTAATTCAAGAAAAACTTATGAACCTGCTGAGCTCCATGGAAAAGAATCAACTAATGCAAGTCAATATTCAACTGCCAATGATAGTTCCATTAAATCAGCATCTACTCCAATAAGTAGTTCTGATGATGAAGAAATCACTCTTATTACAACTAGTACTTGTCCAAACTGTTCTTTAGCTAAGAGATTCTTAGATGAAGCAGGAGTCAAATATCATGTTGAAGTTGCTGATGAAGATAAAGGAGCAACACTTGCAAAGAAGTTAAACATTACTTCTGCACCAACATTAGTCGTTAAAGATGGTGAACAAGTAAAGCTATATGAGAACGTCTCAAATATACGAGATTTCATAGACAATAATAAATAAACATTTTAACTGCTTATCAATTGATAAGCAGTTTTTTATTTCATATGATTACAGAACTAAAAGAACTAAAGAAGAGAATCGAGGAAGTAAAAAAATATAATCATGCGATTTCAATTCTTTCATATGACTTTGAAACGGTATGTCCAAAAAAAGGATATGAAGATGAAGCAAGTATAATTGACTTCTTTTCGAATGAAGCTTTTAAATTAATGAATAGTAAAGAGATGAAAGAACTAATCGTTTCTTTATATGAAAAAAGAATGGAAGTTGAAGATGAACTTGATAGAAAGCTTATAGAGAAACTATATAAGAACTATTTAAAAAAGAAGAATATTACTAATGAATTTGATTTAGAAATGAATAAGGTATTTTCTAAAGCAGGTATATCTTGGTTAAAGGCTAAAAAAGCAAATGACTATTCTCTTTTTAAGAAAGATTTAGAGAAGGTAGTGGAAGTAACTAAAAAAGCAGTTTTATTAAGAGAAAAAAGATTTGATAATATCTATGACAATATGTTAGATGATTGCGAAGAAGGAATTCTCACTGAAGATCTAGATCCCTTCTTTGATTCACTTAAAAAAGGAATTTTAAATATTCTAGAAAAGATCAAAAATTCTAAACACGAAATTAGGACTGACTTTATCAATAGAAAAGTTCCTATTCATAAACAGCAAATTTTTTCAGATTATTTACTCAAACTAAATGGTTTTAATTTTGATAAAGGATATGTAGGACAGAGTGAACATCCTTTTACTACTTCAATTGCAAAAAGTGATACAAGACTTACAACTCACTACTATGATGATATGTTCTTATCAAATATGTTTTCAATTATTCATGAAGGTGGTCATGGACTATTCATGCAGAATGAAAGAGAGATAGATCATAAACATTACATTAATAATTCAGTTACAAATGGTATGCACGAATCTGTTTCAAGATTTTATGAAAATGTCATTGGAAGAAGCAAAGAATATATCCATCTAATTTATCCTAAGTTTAAGGAGATATTTAAAGAAGAGTTTTCAGATGTTAGTGAAGAAGAACTATATGAAGCAATCAATATAGTTAAACCATCACTAATAAGAACAGAAGCTGATGAAGTCACTTATTCTATTCACATCATCATTAGATATGAAATTGAAAAGAAGTTAGTTAATGGAAAACTAACTTGTGATGAAGTAAAAGACGAATGGAATAAGTTATATAAAAAATATTTAGGAGTCAGTCCAAAAAACGATTCTGAAGGAATACTTCAAGACATTCATTGGACAAGTGGATTTGGATACTTCCCTTCATACTCTTTAGGTAATGCATACAATGCAATGTATGTTAAAAAGATTAGCGAAGCAATGGATTTTAAAAATGAAATACTAAAAGGTAATTTTAAAAAGATAAATAGGTGGATGAGTGATAATATTTTTTATTATGCAAATGTGCTAACTCCAAAAGAATGGATATATAAAATCACTAATAAAAATCTCACTCCTGATGACTATATTAGCTATCTTGAAAAGAAATATTCAGAAATATATAGGTTCAATTAAAATAACTTTAAAGAAAAAAAATAATTAAATTTTTATTTATAATATAAGATAAGTAAATATAAAAATAATACTTGTATTGTTTTTATATCCCCCTTTTTAAACCATCAGATAAAAGGGTAAAAGTGTTAATTTTAAAAGCAAATGCAACACTAAGTAAAATTAATTAGTTTTCTTTGGTTCTTTCTTTTGTTATTGTTTATATGTTTTGGT
>CACYDF010000116.1 GCA_902773085.1 uncultured Erysipelotrichaceae bacterium | reverse complement strand
GAGTGGGTGAGGTTCGAACTCACGCAGGACTTTCGCCCCCTAAATCCTTAGCAGGGACTCCCCTTAGCCTCTTGGGTACCACTCCATCTACTTAAATATTATGTAATTAATTAATTTAATAGTCAAGCAAATATATTTATATAATATGAATAATCTTTTAAAAAAAGAATTTAAATTTACAACTTTATATATAATTTATGAAATGTTTAAATCAATATTATCTAATAATGAAACAATTTTTACTTAATATATTCTTTAATGTAAGAAGAAACAGGTTTGCTTTTAATATTAGTTAGACTATCAAATTGTTCAACTTTTCCGTCTTTTAGAAACAACAATTTTGAACATAATTGCTTTGCTTCTTCAAATGAATGTGTAACATAAATAATTGGTATATTCATTTGTTTAAAAACGTTCTTAATACTTAAAATAATCTCTTTTTTTAGTTGAGGGTCTAAGTTACTTGTAGCTTCATCAAGAAGAAGCAAAGATGGTCTTTTTATTAATGCTATTGATATCTTTACTCTTTGCGTTTCACCTAGTGACAGTTCTTTTGGTTTTTTAAAAAGAAGAGGTGTTGAGAAACACATTTTTGATATAGTAATTACTTCTTTTTCTATTTCATATTCTGAAAAATATCTTTCATTTTCACCTTTTATTTTACTTTCAATTAGTGAAAGTTTTTTGTTGATTTTTTCCATATTTACCTTTGACTTTAGATAGAGGTTTGTTGCATATGGAGTAATATTGTTTTTTTCAATTAATTCTATGTAAAGAGATTTAATATCTTTATTATTATATTTAATAGTCGGTATCAGTTTTTGTTCTTTAATTAATTTTATTTCATCATATATTTTTTTAAAAGAGTTAGCTTCATTTATTTTGACCTTTACTCTTTTTATCATGAAAGAGATATTATCAAAAACTGTTAAGTGATTAATTAGATCTTGATTTTGCAATTGTATTCCAATATTAATAGGAGAATCTTTTAAGTCCTTATTATCAATTGAAATATTTCCTTCATCATAGTTTTCTAAGCGAGAAAGAATTTTTAGTAATGTAGTTTTACCTGCTCCACTATGTCCTAGAAGTCCAACAATCTCATTTGAAAAACTAAAAGAAATGTCTTTTAATACATGCTTATCATTATACTTCTTTGATAAATTATTAATTTTAACTAACATACTTGTTTATTTTACTTTATTTTTTAATAGTTATATAGTGTTCAATCTATTTTTGTGTTAAAAATATTTACTATGTAAATATAATTAATGAATAATATATTGTTTTAGTAAGTTGTTTTATATAAAATATAGTTAGTAATAAGGAGAATTATTATGGACATTATTATTAGAAACAAATGGGTAAGCCTAGGTGGTTCATCTGTTGTTAAAGATTTAAAAGGAAATGATCTACTTAAAGTTAAAGGTAGAATCTTTACTTTTACAAGAAAAAAGTTTTTAAAAACAATGGATGGTAAGCTCCTATATGTTATTAGAAATAAATTTTGGAGACTTTTTGTTCGAAGAGCCTATGTTATTGATTCAAATAACGAAAAAGTTGCAACAGTAAGAAGAAAAATCTTTTCTCTCCATGATAGATATTTTATTGAGAATTCAAAGTTAGGTAATTTAGAGATTATGGGCAATATTTTGGGCTATGATTATCAAATTACTCTAAATGGAAATGTTATTGGACATGTTGCTAGAAGGATATCTTTAAGAGATTCTTTTGTATTAAGTATTGCTGATAATGTTGATTATGCATTTTATACTGCCTTAGTAATAGCAATTGATAATATTACTGACGCAATAAGAAATGATTCGAACTAGATTCATTTTTTATAAAAAATGAATATATAAATACTAGGTAGTTTATTTTTTATATAATATAGGCATGATTCGTGAAGAATTGTTTTCGCTTTTATCATGTAAAACAAACGAGGATTTACTCAGAATCTTTCCAGTTAAATATGAAAATTTGGAAACTACTCCATTAGATGATAAACCTATTGAGAATAAAAGGTATGTATTTTGCGGAATACCTGAACAGATACATGTTTTATCAAAATATAACAAGGATTTAGTTAGATTTAAACTTAGTATTACTGGAAAACTTATAAATTGTCTGTTATATAAACAACCTTTT
The DNA here is from genome assembly GCA_902773085.1 of uncultured Erysipelotrichaceae bacterium. Lineage (GTDB taxonomy): Bacteria > Bacillota_I > Bacilli_A > RFN20 > CAG-288 > Enterosoma. Next base: position 2,953 of record CACYDF010000116.1, on the reverse strand, counting down.
TATTTGCCAAAGTTATTAAAAAAGGATTTTGGTGTATATGTTTTATATTATTCAGATACTAGAAAGTTTTATGTAGTTAATGCAATTTATGATCCTGAATCTCTTTATGCTTTAAGTGGAATTAGACCTGTTTATTCTTTACCAAAAGGTGTTCAAACATCATATTTTACAAGCAATGTAAAAAAGATTTTATCATCAAATTTAATATATACTTTTAACCACAAAATACCATCAAGATATGTTAAAAAATATCAATTCATCGATGAAGGTCTTGCATATAAATATATCCATTTTCCAAAAGATAATGATGAGTTATATAAAGGTCAAAGACTTTTAAAATATGAAGAGGCACTGGCATATTTTGTTAATTCGCTAAAAATAAAAAAAGATGTTGAAGAAATAAAAGAAAAAGAAATAAAGAAAATTGATCATGAAATGATTAATTCTTTTGTCAAAAATCTTTCATATAAGTTAACTAATGATCAAAATAATGCTATAAGAGAAATTATATCCGATATGGAAGGAAGTAAAAGAATGTATAGACTACTTCAAGGTGATGTTTCAACAGGTAAAACAATTGTATCATTTGTATCACTATATGCGAACTATTTAAGGGGTAAGCAGGGAGTAATGTTATCGCCTACTTTTGAACTAACAAAGCAACATTTCGAAAATTCTTTAAAAGTTTTTAATAACTATAATATCCGCATTTGTCTATTATATTCAGGATTATCTACCTCAAGCAGAAAAGATATCATTGATAAATTAAAAGCCGGAGAAATTGATATTGTTTTTACTACACATTCAATTTTTAATGATGATATATCCTTTAAAAACCTAGGTCTAGCTATCGTTGATGAACAACAACTTTTTGGTGTAAAGCAAAGAGAAATATTACTTTCAAAAGGTGAGTGGACCGATTTATTAATGATGTCAGCAACACCAATTCCTCGTACCTTGTCTCAAATAATAAATTCAGATGTTGAAGTTTCATCTCTAATTGAGTATCCAACTGGTAATAGAAATGTAGAAACTCGGCTTATCAATTCAGCCGATCCAATTATCCATAAAGCTATAAACAAAGCTCTTGAATCAAGAAGGCAAATCTTTATTGTCGCTCCTAAAATTAGTGAAGGTAAAAATAGTAAAGCATCTGCTGAAAATATTTATAAAGAAATTATTAGTATGTATGGGGAAGATAAAGTTCAACTTATTCATGGAAAAATCAAAAAAGATGATCAGGATATTATTTATAAAGATTTCTTAAATAATATTAAACCAATTCTAGTTTCTACAACTGTTATAGAAGTTGGAATAGATGTTTCAAGTGCTGGACTTTTAATTATTTATGACGCGAATTATTTTGGCTTATCTTCCTTGCATCAACTTCGTGGAAGAATTGGTCGAAGCGGCAAATATGCACTTGCTCTTTTAATTTACGATGGTAATGATCAGGAAGCTAAAGATAAATTGGACTTCTTAGCAAAGAATAATAGTGGTTTAGCTATCTCTGAATACGACTTATTACATAGAGGACCAGGTGATTATTGGGGTGAAAGGCAGACTGGTAGAAAAGGATTTCTTAAAATTACTAATTTTGTATTAGATCAGAAGATATTTTCAGCTGCAAAAAGTGATGCAATAGAAATTTTAAATAATCTTAGTGATAAAGATAACAAGAATTACTATGATTCGGTAATAAATGAAAACAAGACATTCCTTGCATAAGGTAGATTGAATATATTAAACTTTTTATATGGTTAAAATAATATGTGAAACTGGCTATTGCTCCGGAGTTAATAAAGCAATAAATAAATTATCTAAAGCTGCTAAAGAATCTAATAAAGTTTTTTTATTACATCCTCTTTTACATAATATTGATGAGAATGATAAGTTAATGAAAGAAAATAATGCTTCTTATCTTGAAGATAGTAGTGATTATGAAGATAATTCTTCACTACTATTTTCAGCTCATGGATATAGATTTTCTGATTACGAAAAATATAAGGATAAATTAAAACTATTTTATGGAACTTGTCCAATAATATTAGCTAGATATAAACTACTTGAGAAAAATAATAATGATTACTATTATATCTTTCTTGGTAAAGGCAATCATGAAGAAACAATGTGCTTTATTGATAACTTTCCATTTCTACATTTAATTGATACAAACTTAGATTTAAATGAACAAATTAAAAAGTTAAAAGTAAAAAATAAAAAGATATTCTTTATTCCACAAACAACAATAAGTAATCTAAAGAAAGAAGAGTGTTTATCTATTCTTGAAAAAGATAATGATGTAATAAAAAAGTTAGATATTTGTTTAAGTTACTATAATAGAATAAAGGAGATTGATACATTTTTATCAAAAGTTAATAAAGTGTCAATTTTATTAATCATTGGAGATAAGCTAAGCTCTAATGCCAATGAAATTTTTAATTTTGTCAAAAATAAATATCCTGATATTGAGGTATATATTGAAAACTCCTTTGAAAGGATTAAAGAAATTGATATCAAAAACAAAGATATTTTTCTTACTAGTGCTACTTCAACAAGTAAAGAGAATGTCTTATTAATTAAAAAACAAATTGAGAATTATTTATTATAGTTTATATATACATTAATTTTATTTATAGCTGATAAATATAATTGTCTAGCTCCTTCAATAGTCATACAGTACTTTTTTGCAATCTCTTTGAAAGTATAGTGATTTTGCAAATAATCTATAACTATACTTTTATGCCTAATGGGTAGTTCTTCAATTGCTTTTTCTACTAGTTCATGCAATTCTTTTTTCTTATATGCTTCTAAAGGTGTATCGTATTCAGAGACAAATAAATTTGAGTATAAATCTTGATCTGATATATAACATTTTGATAAATCAGATAAGTTCACGACTTTATTGCTTTTTGATGAAAGAAGTGGAATAATTGTATCAATTTGAGATAAG
>CACYDF010000115.1 GCA_902773085.1 uncultured Erysipelotrichaceae bacterium | reverse complement strand
TTATAGACTTGTAAAGTTAAAGCATCAGTTGGTTTTAAACTATCATAACCTTTAAATGGTGGCATAAATGCTAAGTCTTTAACTGCTCTTTCTTTTCCATTTCCACAGAATAACCATTCAAGGAATTTAATACCATTTTCTTTTTCTCGATCTGTTGCTTTACTATTAACAGTTAAGTATGATTCAGTACCAACACATAAACCTTGATTTGATTGTTTAACATTATTTCCTAAATCACCACAATACATTGGAAGGTAAGCTAGATCATCTGTTTTAACTTTGGAATTACCAGAAGTTAAGTCACTAGTTGCCCAGTTACCATTTTGAATCATTAATGATTTCTTTTCAGTAAATTCACCATTGGCAGCTGCCATTGTTTTTTCAACAGCTGAAGCATAATTACCAACACTTGAAGAATTCTTTAAATATAGGTTAAGTAAATTACGATAATTCTCTGCATAAGTAAATTTGAATTCACTAGGAATTGAAGTAGTAGAAGAACCAAATTCACCAACGAGTGGTAAATTAAATAAGTGGCCAGTAATTCTCCATGATGTACTAGCATCAAGACCAGTTACTGAGAAAACACCATCAAGTCCAAGTTTTCCTTTATTTGCTTGGATATCTTCAACAACTGTTTTAAGTTCATTAAAGTTTTTAACTTGTAAAACACCATCGGCATCAGTATAAGTAGTTTTTGTAGATCCTGAAATTTCAGCATGTTCTCTATATGCTTTAACAATTGCTTTGTTATAGATAATTCCATATCCTTCAACAGTTGCTGGAATTGCATATGCTTTGTTATCAATTTTAACTGCCATTGATTGATTAGATAAATTCTTATATAAAGTAGTGTCAGTTAAATCTGAACAATAATCTTTCCAGTTATTATATCCAACTGGACCATTGATTTGGAAAATAGTTGGTTTATCTCTATTCCCCATTTCACCTCTTAAAGAAGATTCATATTGACCACTGGCTGCAGTTTTAACTTTTAAAGTAATGCCAGTGTCTTTTTTGAATTCATCAATAATCTTTTCCCATTTGTCACTAGTAAGTTCTGGTTTAAAATTATAGTAAATGATTTCGTCTTTTACAGAACAACTAGTAAATCCGATTGAGCTTAATAATGTAGCTAATGTTAATAAGGGCAACTTCTTTTTCATATATTCCTCCTATGTTGAGATAGCGCTTACATTTCTATCTCAACAATATTATCTTGCTTTTAAAATGAAAAGTCAATAATTAAATTCTAATTATTAATTGAATAACAATATCTCTTTAAGATATTGATTTTTTAGAATATAATAATAAAGTTAAAAGGAGTAATAAAATGAATAATCTTAAAATAATGTGTGTAAATGCTGGTTCATCTTCTTTAAAATTTAAACTATTTCAAGTTGATGAAAAAGTAAATGATGTTACTAAAATAGTTGATAAATCAAAATACTTAGTTCCACTTACTAGTGGTAACGTTGAAAGAATTGGTCACAAAGATGCTATTTTTACAATTAAAAAAGGAAATGATAAAAAAGAAGAAGTTAAACCAATACTAAATCATGCAGAAGCAGTTAAACTTGTTTTAGAAAATTTAATCTCATTTAAGATAGTTACTTCTTTAGATGAAATTGGAGGAGTTGGTCATCGAATAGTCCAAGGTGGTGCTTATTTTTCTTCATCTCATATTCTAGATAAAGATACTGAAAAAAAGATTGCTGAACTTATCCCTCTTGATCCACTTCATGCAGAAGCACACTTAACTTGCTTCCATGCATTTAAAGATGCCTTACCAAGTAAAGTTAAACATGTAGCAGTTTTTGATACTGCATATCATCAAAGTATGGAACCAGTTGAATATATGTACGCTCTTCCTTATGAATACTATACAAAATATAAAGTTAGAAAATATGGAGCCCATGGTACAAGTCATAATTATCTTGCCTTAGTAGGAACTGAAAAATATTTAAAGAATAAGAAGAATGTAAATATTATTACTTGTCATATCGGTTCAGGTGCCTCTTTAGCAGCTATTAAAGACGGAAAAGTAGTTTCA
>CACYDF010000114.1 GCA_902773085.1 uncultured Erysipelotrichaceae bacterium | reverse complement strand
TTCAAGATGTAGAGCAACTTGAAGTGCTAATTCACTTGTTTCTTCAGGTGTTTCTCCAGCAGTATTTATACCAGATAATCTACCACTTGCTCTTTCTCTTAAATTTGAAACTACAACATCTTCAGTAAAGATTTGTATAACATTGCTACCTTGGTTCAATCCAAAGTATGTTGGATTTATTGCTCCAACGCTCTCATTTTCAGTAACCTCTGGTTGTGCAGGGTCACTTAAAGTATAATTAACTGAAAGTGGAAACTCAGGGTTAGTCGTAATTAACGCATTTGCTCCATCTGTACCACCAATAGCAGTTAAAAATTGAGTTTTCTTTATATTTGAATTAAATAACATACCTAAAAAGTTAGGTGTATTTGTTAATAAAGCATTACCTTCCATTTATAATTCCTCCTATTTAAAATTTATTTTTTATTCAATGTAGCCTTTAAATAGTCATTTATTGCACCTATTCTATCTCCTGCTTTTTGTTTTTCCAAAGCAGTAGTTGGTGTAGTAACTTGACCTTTAACATATCCATCGCTGACAGTTTCAAATTTTCCAAAGAAATTAGGCTTTGCCTTTTTAAGACTAGCAACGATGTTTTCACTATCTTTGATTTCTCCGTTCTCTACTTGAACTTTATCTAAATCAAGATAGTTAATTAGAGCCTCACTATCAAACACTTTTTCCTTATCTAAAATTTTTGTCAAAAGAGATTTTTTATTATTATCTTCTTTTTCCTTTTCTTGTGCATCAAGTCTTGCTTGTAACTTTTGCACTTCTTCAAGTGCTTTATTACCGTTAGCAATAAGGTTTTTAGCCTCATCTAAATCTTTAACACCCAAGTCTTTTAGCATATCTTTTTGTGCTTGTTCTTTCGCTCTATCTACACGATATTTAACATAATTTACCTGTTCGGTATTTTTGTTTCCACCATCTACTTCTTCTGTACCTTTTGTTTCAACAGCAGGTTTAGTTTCAGTAGTATCAACTGGTGTAGTTTCAGTTGTTTCCGTTACTGGTGTAGTAACTTTACTTTTATCATCTTCCATAATAAAATCCTTTCTTTAAGGTTGTAAGTTTAACCAACCTATATAAATATTTTTATATAGTAATCATCAATTCTATTGTAAACCATTTTGCCTTTATTGTCAATAGTCAATAAGAAAAAAGTTAGCAAATTTTACTAACTTTTTCCTCGATAGAATTTTTCATTATAGGAATAAATGAATAGCCACTTATATTATATCACTCATCTAAAATAAATTCAACATCACAGCGACAATTTATATCTTCTTCAGGAAGTCCAAACATTCCAGGGGCTCTTGCACTTGCTAACGATGTATGAAAATAGCCATTTCTATCTTCAACTACTCCATTTAAAGCAAGGTGGTCTAATCTAGGTTTATAATTATCACTAATTATATTTACAGGATTATATAATGTATGTACCCATCTTCTTTTAACTTTGATGCCTTGTTTATCTAATTCCTCTTGCACTTGAAGTTTAACATTACTACGCATTTCTGTACTTTCAGTTCTAAATACTCTCATAAGAGAATTCACTAAACTTTTTGATTTCTTTTCATTTTTTAAAGTAGTTTCAATAATGTTTACAACTCCTGTTACATCTCTAGTATTTAAAGAATTAAGCATTTGATTTTTGATTTTCTTTTCAACCTTACTGAAATTTTTATCTATTAACTTTTCTATCTTTTTAGATTTTACTTTATCATAATTAACAGATATGGGTTGCATTTTATCTGCAACACCAATATCTTCTAAATTCTTATCTGTATAATCCATCTCTATATCAAAGTTCTCTTTTTCAGCATTAAGTATTTGATTTGTGACTTTGACTTTTGTGTCAAATAATTCCTCATCTAGTATTGTAAGAATTTCATAAACATATACATAATCTAACACATCAGGCTTTCTTGTCATTATCTCTGTCAAGAGGTAGGTTAGACACATTCTTATCTCCAGGTTGATTTCCTTCTTCAACCTCTTCTCCTGCCTCATCAGTTTCATCGACATCTTTTGGTTCAGGTTCTTCATATTCATCTTCCTCCTCTAATGCTTTAATTTCTTCATCAACATCTTTAACCATAGGTAGATTATTAAGTATAGTTCTTTGAGAAAGAACTTGACTTGCAGACATAACAGTAGTTGTCTGTTCTTGCTCATTTGAAATCATTGTTCTATTAAAAATGAATTCCAAATCATTGCTATCATAATCCAATCCCATAAGAGTAAATAATATATTAAAGAAATTATTTAAAGGTTCTTGTCCGTGATTTTCTATACAATTTGCTTTTTCTTCAAGTGGAGCATAAGACCATTTTAATCCAACACCTGTTACATTACCAAGACTATCTCTCTCGCTGAAATTTACACCAAAACCAAATTTATAAATATTTTTATCACATAATTCATATAATTTAGTTCTTGCCTCAATAGGTATATCTATTGTTTCACTATGAGCAGAACCTCCAACTCCAACTTTAACTGCTTTTTTAACTTTTAAATCTTCCATAAATTCTTGAAGATTTTGACCATTATAATTCTCTAATATCCATATTGCCTCTTGAATATCCTCTACATTATTTGCAAGGTCACTCA
>CACYDF010000113.1 GCA_902773085.1 uncultured Erysipelotrichaceae bacterium | reverse complement strand
TCGAAAATTATTGCGTTTTTTTTTTTTTTACTATACAATGTTTTCATACGGAGGGAAAAAAATGGATAACAACGAATTAAAAGAAGTATCATTTGACGAATTAGAAAACGTTGAAGATGTCCTAACTGGTGGTGTCTTTGGTTTGATAGTTTGTTGCAATGATGGCGGATCAAACGGCAACGCAAAAGCGTAAAAGGTCTTAAATAAAAGGCACTTTTTATCGTTAAGAAGTGCCTTTTTCTGTAGTAAAATAAATACTTGGAAGGGAAGACTTTCTATGCAAAACCTAGTGCTAGATAATAGTTTTATAATTAAATTATCATGTGATGATTTAAAATTTTATAAGCGAATAGGTTTTTTCAGTAATTATTATTTATTTGGAAGTGAAAAGCTAAATAGTTTTATAAGAATTAATGCAGAAAATTATGATATTTTTCAATCTTGCATAGAGTTAATTAGAGCACAAAAAACTGTTAAAGAGATTACTAATGAGTTAAAGACAAATTATTCAAATACTGTCGTTAACTTAGATAATCTCTTTTTTAAATTGAAAAACGCTGGATTTATTGAAGGATCAGAACCTAAAGCAGACAGTGATATGGATATATTAGGTTTAAATATTTTTACAATTAATTTTAAGCAAAAAGAAACAGAAGAAAAGGAAACAAAATCTAATAAAGAGACTTTAGAAAAAAAAGAAAGACTAAAGGTTAGGATAATTTTTGGTTTAGTATTACTAGCTTTTATTTCTTTTATGGCTCTTTACTTTGTAATAATGACAAGTAATTCTTTTTCGTTTAACTTTCTATTAAAAGATGAAGCTTTAAATTTATTAGTAATATATGGAATGAGCGCTGTAGTTATATTGTTTCATGAGCTCGGCCATTTAGCAGCTGCAAAAATAAGTGGAATAAAACCTAAATCGTTTTCAATGGGATTATACTTAGGTGTTATTCCTTTTTTCTATTTTAAATATAGAGGAATAAAAATTGCTAAACTTGAAAAAAAGGTGTTTGTTATTTTTGGAGGAGTATTAGTTAACCTTATTCTTTCACTTATTTCTGGTTCGTTTTATTTACTTAATACGCTTGGTGAGATGAGTAATTATTGTTTAATTTTCTCACTTATAAACATATTATATGTTATGACAAATCTACTTCCTTCAAGATTCGGAGACGGTTATTTCTTAATAACTACTATTCTTGGTGAATATAGCGTTAGGCTAAGTTTTATTCAAGCAATAGCAGACAGAAGAGCAAAGACCAACAAGGTATATGCAATATACATGATTGTTTCCTATGTAATATATATATTCTTTTCTGTTCTTTATTTGAGAAAATGTTTTGAGCTTCTATCAGAAGGTTCATTTATTTATGGGTTTTTAAATATCTTCTTATTTTTCACTCCAATTACAATAATAATAATTGATCAATTGCTTAAAGTAGTAATGTTAAAAAAACAAGGCAGTAAAATTGTTTCCAGTTTTAGTAAATGTGAAAAAGATAAGCATTCACGTCTCATTCTTTTGACTAGTTTATTTGCAATTGTTTTTTCTTTACTTGGACTATCTTCAAATATCGAAGAAACTTCATTAAATTCTTATTATGGTTCAAATGGCAAATCTGATGTTACTTTTATTTCTTCTCGTCTGGATTATAAAAATAATATAGAACTAAGTGATGCAAATAGTTATAACCAAGCTTTATTAAAGAATAATCCAGAGCAAGTAACATATAAAGATAGTCAAGTTAACTGTGTGGTTTTTTATACTGATATTTCTAAAACAAAGGAAATGTATTACTTGGGTGAAGAAATAGATGATAAACCAGAAGCCATTGTGAATAATTATTTTGTTGAATATTTCACTGCAGATAGAAAAGGATCATTTATATTAAATTCAAACGAGTATTCTATTGGTGGAGTAAGTGAAAAATTTAATTATATTTGTAATAATCTTCCAGCGGTAATAATCAATGTAGATTATAAAGAAATGAATGATGAAAACATTAGTCATTTTTCATCATTAGATGATCAAGACCGATTAATAACATTTATAGATTTTGGAAAGAACAAAAATAAAATAAATACATTTGTTGATAAATTAGAAGAATGTAATTTTTCGTATATAAATCACTATTATAACTTTTCAGTAGTAGTGAACCAAATAGCTACAATTAAAACTTTGTTTAGTGTAGTAACAATAGTAATAGCAATTATTGGTGTTGTGGCTTTTTCATTTCTTTCATATTTGAATATAAAGAAAAGCAAATATTTTTGGGATAAAATGTCACTGCTTGGAACAACAAGAAAAACTATAAGAAGATATTCATTTTATGGTTATTTAAAAGACACAATAAAATCTATTTTTATAGGTATTGGCTTAGGCATGTTAATAATATATTTAATTTGCTATTTTAGAAAAGAAGTTTTCTATTTCCTAAAAACACCTATTTCTATTTATTTGATATCTATCATTGGATTACTTTTATTAGTTTTACTGATTTTCTTAATTACATTTAGTAGTTGTTATAAAAAACAAAAAGCGAAAGGATTATTAAATATAGCAAAAGAAAATAATGTGAAAGATAAAGGTGAAAAGAATCCAATAATAAGAAACATTATAAAATCTTCTATTTCTATTTCGTTACTGGTGTTTTCAATAGTTCTTTTTAATATGATACATAGCTTATATGTTTATGTCATATCATTTTTATTGATATTTGTATTTTCAATTATATTATTCAATAGTCTAGTAAAAATTGTATATTTCTTGTTATCGAAAACCAGAAATAAAAACTTTTCTCTTATTTATTATTCATCAAAATTGACAATAAAAAAAACAAGTGGTTTAAGTTCGTTAATTCTTGCATCATTTCTTTCTTTATCAATGCTTGTTAATTTAACATATTCTTGCAAAGAATGGGCATATAATAATTCAAATAGTGAATATAATTTTTCGTTAAGATTAAGCGGAATAAATGATGAATATTCTAGCAATGAAATTATTTTATTTAATGACGAATATATTGATGATAATTTTGTTTATTATTCTGCAGAAGGGAAAATAGAAAAAACGAGTTGCAATATATTTACTTGCGATATAAATTACACATCTTCAAATCATAGATTTGAGATGATAAAAAACTTAAACGAAGAAGAAGTTATTCTTTCGTCTTATTTAGCAAAGAAATTTGGAAAAAAAGTTGGTGATAATTTGCCTATAAGTATAACTACTAAGAATTTTCAATCAATCGACAAAGAAGCTAAGATAATAAAAATAGAAGACACCTATGATTGGTATGGCAATATTGTATATGTTAGTCCCAACCTTATTAGCTACTCTTTATTTAGAGGAGTAATATGTGATGTTAAATTAAATGGGGCAGGTCTAGAGAAATTTGAAGGAGAAGTTAATAAAAATCTTTTTTCTATTTCAACAAGAGAAAAGTTAATAGAGAATCAAGTTAATTCGATTGTAAATGGGGTAGATATTTTAGAAATTATTTTGGCTTTTGTTGTTTTATTATTATTAATAATTATGGTTTTCTCTATAGGTCAAACACTAGAGAGTAAGATGTATTGTTATAGATATTTTAAAATGTGCGGAATTAATTCAAAAGATGCGAAAAAGATTCTTTCGGTAGAGTGGGTAATAATTTGTTTAATAACACTAATTTTCTTTATAGCTTTTTCTCCGATAGTATCAAAAGTATTCTTATTATTAAATGTAGTTACTACTGGCTTTGGAATTGTGTTTGCTAACAATATTCTCTTAATGGGAATTTTTGCTGTAGTAGTATTTATATTGCCGTTATTTGTTGGTTCAATTTATAACAGAAGAGTTTCAAATATAGGTATTGTCGATTATTGTATAAAGGAGTAGCATATGATTAAATTATTAAACATAACAAAAAAGTATGGGAACAATGTAATTCTAAATGATGTATCACTAGAAATAAAAGATGGCGAATTTATAGGAATTATAGGAGAGTCAGGCTCTGGCAAGACAACTCTTCTACAAGTAATGAGCGGTATTATTCCTAATGATGGTGGAGATGTTTTTTACGATGATGTCAATATATGTAAGTTAAAAGAAGAAGAACTATTTGAGTGGAGAAAAAATAACGTTGGTTTTGTTTTTCAAATAAATAATTTAGTTGACGAATTAACTGTTCAAGACAATTTAGAAATTGCAATGCTAATAAAGGGTGAGGAAAGAGTAGCTTTTAAAAGCAAGATATTTGAAGCACTAAAAGAAGTTAACCTTGTAGGGTTTGAAACAAAAAAAGTATCTAACCTATCTGGAGGTGAAAAGCAAAGAGTTGCAATTGCAATGGCCATAGTTAGAAAACCAAAGATTCTTTTTGCAGATGAACCGACTGGATCGCTTGATAGTAAGAATGGACAAAATATTATGGAGCTATTTAAGGAAATAAATAAAAAATATAAAACAACAATTATAATGGTTACTCATTCATTAAATCAGTTGAAGTACTGCTCGAGGTCAATTTCAATCAAGGATGGTTTAATATTACAAAATGAAAAAGGTAAATAGTAATTTTGTTTTTACAGAGAATTGTCGTATTTACTCTACAAATAAATTTCTAGAAAATCACGGTGTAGATACAACAAGTCAAAATATATTTTTAATATTCTTTAAGAACTTCTTTATGTTTTCTAAAGTTCCAGTAAAAAATATCCCTCTCATCTTTTTAAATTGTTTTTATGAGTTTCCAGAAGAAAGGATGTTTAACAAAGTAAATTTTGCTTTTAGAAAAACAAGAGTTAAAAATAAATTTATTCTCCATCACATTGTAAAAAAATACGGATATTGTTATGCCCTTACTCAATTAACAATGACAGATGAATCATATAATAAGACTGTAGCATTATGTTCCTCTGTTGTACTTAAAAATATCTTCAATAATAAAGCACTAATAGAGTATAAGAGACTTGAGACAAATGAAGAATTAATAACAATCCAAGAATTTAACAAAAAGAGAACTCATTTTATGTTACCAACAAACCCAGATGGAATAATGTATTATGGAAAAAAACTACACGCTGAGTACAAGCTGAGTTTTCAAGAGTTTCATAATGAGTTTTCAAATATCGTTCATGAATCAATTTCATCGAATGACTTTGTTACAAACACAAACTGCTATGCGTATACAGGAATAAATGCAATAAAGGAATTAACCAAATTTTTAAATGAGCTTGTTGATTTGCTGAAAAAAAGCGAAAATGAAATATCATTTGAAAAACACCGCAAATATACGATTTTATGTTTAAGAACACTAAGAGACTCAATAATACAAGGAACCTACTCTTTTTATAGATTTGAAATAGTTGATGTGATTCAACCTTTTATTATTAAGGAAGATCAAAATTCTAATCTTATTAAAGCCTATAAGGAGTTTGCAGTTAAAGAACAGGTCTTTGGAACAGAATATATGAGATTGGCATCTAGAATAGGTAAAATTGAACGAGAGACACATAACAAAGAAGAATTCTTAGCTTATGTTGAAGAAATAGTAAATGTATTAATTAAGACATTAAATAGCGAAAAAGAAGCTATTGAAACACTTAGTAAATCTATTTAAGTGGGAGAAACTTATGGAAAATGTAATTATTAAATTAAAGAATAATAAGTATTTTATTTTTGATCCGATTAGTTTAAAGATTTATATCTCTGAAAAAGAAGTTAAAGATTCTTTAGAGAAGCAGATGCCAGAGCAAGTTGTTCCTGAAAAAAGAGAATATCTAGCAAATCTCACTTTAGGAATGACAGATAACTGTAATTTGAAGTGCAAGTACTGTTATGAAAATAACGGGGAGAAAAAGAGTTGCGGATTAATAACTACAAAGCAGTTAATCAATATATATGAAAAAGTTATTAAAATATATCCTAAAGGAATAAAGGCAATTTGTTTTTTTGGAGGAGAACCTCTTTTAGCAAAGAAGCAAATAAAAGAGTTTGTTGAATATGTTGGCAGTAAAGTAAAGGAAAATAAAAAATTGATAAAAACCTCTTTCGGAATTATAACTAATGGAACATTAATAGATGAAGAAGTTTTGAATATGTTTAACAAGTATCATTTTAATGTAACCATTAGTCTAGATGGACCAAAAGAAATGAATGATAAGAATAGAATATTTAAGGCTTCATCAAAGAGTGTTTATGAAACAGTAAAAAGCAATATACAAGGCAAGATGAATGGTAAGTTTAATGTATTTTGCGAAGCAACGATTTCAATTTATTATTTAAAGAACTATAAAGGAGATATTAAAAAGGAATTTATCAATGGATTAACAGGTGTTGGTTTAAGAAATATTTGGCCTTTTATTGAAGAGAACAAAGACATAGATTATAACCAAGAGATTTTAAAGAAAGTGGATAAGTTTTATGATGATTTTTGTGATTACTATTTGAATCTCCTGCTAACAGAAAAATACATGGAAGTACCTGTTACGCTGGTTTCTAAAATAACAAATATTCTAAGAAAAAAACGTAGAACAGTTTGTCAAGCTGGAAAAAATTTAATGTTTGTTAATTATAAAGATCAAGTGTTTCCGTGCCAAGTGTGTGGAAGTTGTAACTGGCAATTCTTTGGAAACATTAATGAGGTTACAAAGTTGAGAGAGAGGATAAATAATTATGTTGTTTCAAATAGAAGTTCTATTTCACAATGTCAAACATGTTATGCAACTTCGTTATGTGAAAGTTGGTGTTCTGTAGGCTCATATTTAAACAATGGTAGAATAAATACAGTTGTTCCAATTAGATGCCATGTCGAAAAATTGCTTATTAGTAAAATTCTCGGTTTTGTCGCTAAATGTTTAGAAGAAGGTAAAAAGGACTTATTAACAAACAAGATAATAGATTATTCTAAAAATGTTGATATTAATGGAGTAGACTATTCATATATAGTGTAGTATCTATTATTGCGTATATATACAAAATTAAAATAGAAACTCAAGCATAAACAAAGGATAGTAGAGTGTGTCGTCTTCCTTTTTTATATCTCCATCGTATAAAACTATTCCATGATTAACTAAGGATCTAAAACTATTTTTAAACTTTGTCAATGAACGATGTGAAAAATCATCGGATGATTTTACTTCAATCGGAGTAATCTTTTCATTCTTTAAACATAAGAAGTCTATTTCCATAGTTGTTTTATAAGTATTCTTGTCTCTTTTAATATAGTAACAAAGTTTATTTCCTTTATTCTTTAGTCCTTGAGCAACATAGTTTTCAGCAAACATTCCTTCGTTAATGTGTAAAGTATCTAATAATAATCGCTTGTAGAATAAATCATCAAGAGTAACATTAGAGTAAGTTAAAGAATATAGTAAACCTGTATCAAGTAAGAAAGCTTTAAATTCATTTGGATTTAAAGTTAATATTGGCAAAGGAGATGGTTCATCAACAGGATAAGATAAAGATATAATACCTGCATCACTTAACCATTTCATAGGTTCATTAAAATCTCTTTCCCTTGCATTTTTATTTATATGAGAATAGCGGAACCTACTATCATGTTTTGATAGCTCACTTGGTATTAGTTCTAAGATGGATAAAGCGTAAGCGGAGTTTACCATTTTTTGTTTTGTTAAGTCATCTTTATAAAGGGCCAGGATAGATTGTTTTTCAATTTCTGTACTAGCAAAATTTTTACTTTTTATATAAGTACTAAGAGGCTTAGGCATTCCACCTACAATTAAATATTCCCTAAATCTTCGATAAATATTTTTATATGCAGAAAGCAGGGGTTTATTATTTTTTGCGCACTCTTTTAATAGTTGAATCATAGATTCTTGATTATCGTTTTTTAAGAACTCTATAAAACTTAGTGGGTTAACTTCAATAGTATCTTCTTCACTTGGTATTAGATAGTTTTCTTCTTCATCACTTGATTTGACAACAGAAGCGAGAGAACCTGTTTCTAAAATATCATATCGCCCATCAAGAAGAAGTGTTTTGATAGCTTGTCTTGCTGGTTTAAATAACTGGATTTCATCTAATATTATTAATGATTTTCCTGGATATAAAACTTTATTATAAGTAACCATTAGTTGATCATAGAAATAATCTAAGTCTTCTAAAGAGTTTATAAAAAGTTTTTTTGTGTTTTCCGAAGCAGAATCAAAAGATATTTTAATGAATGAAGAATATTCTTTATGTGCAAATTCAAGTGCAAGAACAGATTTGCCAACTCTTCTAGCACCTTTTAGGAAACAAGCAACGTGTGTTCTAGCTCGATTATTCTTCCATTCTAAAAGTTTGTTATAGCAATCACGTTTAAGATATATTCCGCTTTCTAATGCTAGTTCATATTCATCTTTTTTTTCTGACATTTTTGGCCTCCTCGAGATTTAATTTCACAAAACTGCACACATATTTTAAACAAAATTTCACAAAACTGCACACATATTTTAAACAAAATTTCACAAAACTGAAAAACACATTGTTTAAATTTTAAGAAAAAAAGACAGTTATAAATGATAAAAACTGTTTACTATTAGGCATGCATGCTTAGTTTTAAACAGGTGTTAGTTGGGTTTAATATTCGACTATTTTGCTACACAATTTACATTAAAGCCAGTAATATTATTTCCGTTAGAGTCATGTCATTCCAATCATCTATAAGTCGAGAAGTATTTACAATTAATATTGATGTTGAATTTACCTCAATACTATTACACATATTAGTATTATAAAATCCAATAATCCCCCCCCTTTTCTTTTAGTAAAAATGCAGGCTTCTTGTAAGAAACACTATGAATAGGTATAGTTGTATATAGGATTCACCTCTGCGATTAATTTAAATATTCAAAAGGAAATTCTAGTTTTATAATTAAGATATGTTATTTAATCCATAGCTAAAATCTCAGTTTCTTCACTGACAAGAATTTCTCTTAGTGGGACTCCGTCAATATTACCATTATCAATAAGATCATTTACATCTTTATATACTCCTATGTAATTTTCATTAGGAATGTCTGATGCATCTGGATATTTTTCAGTTGGGACTATAAAGAACTTAATATTATCAACATCACCAAATTTTTTCTTAAACCAATCATCTCGTTCTACACCTACAATGTCTCTTGTTATTCGATAAATTACATTTTTATATAGGAACTCTATCCCCCAAAATGTACCATCATATATACAATCTTCGGGGGGAAATCCTTCTCTAGTAAAGCCATCAATAAATTCTTCAATTCTTTTAAACTCGTTATTTGCCATTATTATGCTCCTTTATACTTTAATTATTAATTCAATCAGAGACTTAATTGGGAATGATCTTTATATTTACGTTTAAAGCAACTATATTAGCAATTATACCAATTCTTCAAATTATAATGTAAATATATGTTTTATTCGTGCCTTGCAAGTATTTTTAAATAATAATATTTAAAAGTAGTATAATAATAAAGACTTATAGGAGGATATTTATGTCAGTAAAAGTCGCAATTAATGGGTTTGGTAGAATCGGTAGATTAGCATTTAGACAAATGTTTAGCGCAAAAGGATACGAAGTTGTCGCTATCAATGATTTAACTAGTCCAAAGATGCTCGCTCATTTATTAAAATACGATTCAGCACAAGGAAGATATGAACTTGCTGAAAAAGTTAAATCTTCAGAAGAAGGTGAAAAAGAAGGATGGATTTCAGTCAATGGTAAGAAGATTAGAATCTATGCTGAAAAAGAAGCAAAGAATTGCCCTTGGAAAGAATTAGGCGTTGATGTTGTTCTTGAATGTACTGGATTTTATACATCTAAAGAAAAATCACAAGCACATATTGATGCTGGTGCAAAGAAAGTTGTTATCTCTGCTCCTGCAGGAAAAGATTTAAAAACTATTGTTTATTCAGTTAATGAAGATACATTAACTCCTGCTGATAAAATTATCTCAGCAGCAAGTTGTACAACTAACTGCTTAGCTCCTATGGCAAAAGCATTAAATGATAAATTTGAAATTCAATCAGGTATTATG
>CACYDF010000112.1 GCA_902773085.1 uncultured Erysipelotrichaceae bacterium | reverse complement strand
TAAATATACATAATATAGGGTAAATAGTTCATTAAATCAATATGTGATTTTTAACTAAGTGTTGCATTTGCTTTTAAAATTAACATAATTACTTTTTTTGTTATTTTTTCTTGACAAGTAGGAGTTAAATAAGCATAATATATAAATGTAAGGGTTTACAATGATACGATAATTACATTGTTACCTCTTACAAACTAATCTTTTAAGGAGGGTATATAACTAATGAAAAAAAGATTAATGTGTACATTGCCTATGATTGCTCTAATCTCGGCAGTATTACCATCATGTGGAAGTAAAACGTATGACGAAGAAGGTGTTATTTTATACACTAATGATGTTCACTGTGCAGTCGGTTATTCTGAAGTAGATCCTATTTCTGGAAATGCATTATCTGGAAATCCACAAATGGGATATGGTGTTGTTGCTTCATTAAAGAGAGAAAACCAACTAAAATATGGACAAGATAATGTTTATTTAGTTGATAATGGAGACCATTTACAAGGTGGTGTCTATGGTACTTTATCTAATGGTGAAGATATTGTTAATGCAATGAACGCTGCTCATTATGACTTAGCTATTCCTGGAAACCATGAATTTGACTATGGTATGGAACATTTCTTAGATTTAGCTAATAACTTAGCTGAATATGAATATCTTTCTGCTAACTTTGTCCATGAAGGCAAAACTGTCTTTAATCCTTATAGAATTGCTGAAATTGCTGGAAGAAAAGTTGCCTTTATTGGTGCAACTACTCCAGATACTTATACTTCTTCTACTCCAAAATATTTCCAAGATGAAAATGGAAAATATATCTATAACTTCTCTGAAGGTGATACTAGAGATGGAAAAGCCTTATATGAAACACTTCAAAAAACTATTGATGAAGTTAAGAAAAAGAAGAAGGCTGATTTAGTCGTTTTAATGGCTCACCTTGGTATTGATGAAACTAACTCACCATATATGTCAACTGATGTTATCAAGAATACTTCAGGTCTTGATGTTGTTCTTGATGGTCATTCACATTCAACTCTTGTTAAAAACAAAGTAAAAGATAAAGATGGAAACCAAGTAATCTTAACTTCAACTGGTACTAAATTAGAAAATGTTGGTGTATTAAAATTAAACAAAGATGGTTCAATTAATACTGAACTTGTTCACCACATTTCTCATCAAAGAGACTTCGATGCAAAAGTTAGAATTGATAACATCGTCGATCAGACTGACAAAAAGACTAGTGAAGTCTTTGCAAAGACTAATTTCCCACTTACTATTATGGATAAAACTACCACTAGCACTAGAAGAGTTAGAGATGCTGAAACTAATATGGGTGATTTAGCAGCTGATGCATATCAAGCAGCAGAAGGTGTTGATTTTGCTTTCATTAATGGTGGTGGTGTTAGAGCTACTATTGAAAAAGGTAATATTACATTAAAACAAGTTTTATCAGTCCATCCATTCTCCAATAAATATGAATCTTACAAAGCAAAAGGTGAAGATATCTTAAACTTCTTAGAACATGGTGTTAGAAAGATTCCAGTAACTACTGGAGAATCAAGAGTTGATTTTGTAACTCCTACTATAGGTGGATTTGGTGGATTCTTACAATGTTCTAGAGGCATCAAATATAGTATTGATACTACTGTTGCTTCACCAGTTCAAATGGATAAAGATAATGTCTTTATCAAAGTTGAAGGTACTAGAAGAGTACATAATGTTCAAGTTGCAACTGAATATGATGGTAACGGTGTCCCAACTAAATATGTTGCTTTAGATCCAAACAAAGAATATACATTCGGTTGTATTGGTTATGTTGTTGAAGACTTTGGTGATGGTCATGCAGCCTTCGCTGGTGGCAAAGCTAAAAAGGTTACTCAAATTCAAAAATTTGACTGGGAAGTCTTAATTGATTACTATTCTTCATTTGCAAAAACTGATGGTGTCCCTGTTGTACCTGCAAAATATCAAGCACCTGAAGGACAAGGAAGAATTGTCTTTGAAAAGAGAGCTGCTTAATAAGTAATCATTAAAATCAATAAAATGGCTAGCTTCGGTTAGCCATTTTTTATTTGTAAAACATAAATTCAAAAAAAGCCCTTAAAATGGCACTTTTTCTCTTTAGACCTAACGATTTGATGCATTTTTTGTAAAAACAACCTTACGATTTGATGCATTTTTTGACAAAATGACCTTACGATTTGATGCATTTTTATTTGAATTAACTAAATAAATACATATAATATATTTATAGAAGGAAACAAAAATGCTTAAGCGGAAAATATATGAAAAATTAATCGAATGGAAGAATAGAAGAAAAAGTGGTGCAAAAGAAGCTTTGCTTATTAAAGGCGCTAGACAAATTGGCAAAACATTTGTGATTAATGAATTTGGTAAAAATGAATACGATTCTTTCATTGAAATCAATTTCATCCTAAATCCTGAATATAAAAATATTTTTAATGGTAGTAAAGAACCAAGTGAAATATATAATAAACTTTCAATTTTATTACCAAATATGAAATTAATACCAGAAAAGACTTTGATATTCTTTGATGAAATTCAAAACTGTGGTGGTGCTAGAACAGCATTGAAATTTTTAGTAAATGATTTTAGATATGATTTCATAGCTTCAGGTTCACTTCTTGGACTTGAATATGGAGAAGATGCAGATAAGAATGTTGAAGTTCCAGATTCAATTCCTGTTGGATATGAATATCCGCTAAATATGTATTCCTTAGATTTTGAAGAATTTTTATGGGCAAAAGGATATTCAAATCAACAAATAGATATACTTAAAAAACATTTTGAAACAAATGAAAAAATTCCTCAACCAATTAATGATAGATTTGAAAGTTTGTTTAGAGAATACATAGTTATAGGTGGAATGCCTGAAGTAGTTTCAAAATATATTGAAACAAATGACTTTAATGAGGCAATTAGAATACAAGAAAAGATAATCAAAGAATATCAAGATGATATTTCTAAACACGCTAAAGGAGAGCAGAAAATTAAAGTACGTGCGTGTTATGATTCAATTCCTAAACAACTAGCTAAAGAATATAATAAGTTCCAATATTCTTTTGTTGAAAAAAAACAGACGAGTAGAAAATACGGAACCAGTGTCAAATGGTTAATTGATTCTAATTTAGTTCATGTTTGTTATAACGTCAATAATCCTACAATCCCTTTAAAAGCATATGAAATTGATAATAGTTTTAAATTATATATCAATGATACAGGTCTTTTAACTCAAATGTATGGAAGAGAAACAAAAATATCCATTTTAAATAATACAATTAAAGGAAGTGCAAAAGGAGCAATATATGAAAACATTATTGCAGAATCTTTAATTAAAAAAGATTATTCAC
>CACYDF010000111.1 GCA_902773085.1 uncultured Erysipelotrichaceae bacterium | reverse complement strand
TATAGTGAATGGAACTGGCAAACTAGTTGGGCTGATAAATATAATGCAAATCCAAATAGTGAAGAGATTAAGAATTTAAAAGAAAAATTTTCGAATTATGTATGCTTTACTAACTAACAAGTTGAAACTGTTATTTTAATTAATACTATATTATTTTAAAGCAGGTTAACTAGAATTCTTTTCAATTAAGGTGAATATTATTTTAAACAAATATTATAGTCAACATATTGGATAGCGGTAGAAAAATAGAGAGGTATTTGTAACAATAATAAAGTTACATGTAAAAAAAGAACCTCTTTTTTTTATAAACATCCACATAAAATAATTGAAAAAATTTTTAATTTAAGTTTCATTTAAGGTTCACTTGGTACTATATATGTGCTTAAGGAGGCAAAATGAAAAAAGAAATTATCTCAGTCATGAAAAGATATGAGCTTAAATTCATCTTAAATAAAGAACAAGTAAATACTTTTAAAGAAAAAGTTTTAGATTATATGAAAATTGATAAATATGGTTTAACAACTATTAGTTCTATTTATTATGATACACCCAGTTATACTCTCATTAATAAATCTATTGAAAAGCCACCATATAAAGAAAAGATTAGACTAAGAAGCTATGGACTTGCAAAGAGAGATTCAAATGTTTTTCTAGAAATAAAAAGAAAAAATGAAAAGATTGTATATAAAAGAAGAATTGTAACTAGTGAATCAAAAGTTGAAAAATTCTTTAAAGAAGATGAAGAATTCGATGACAAACAAATATCAAGAGAATTACATGCTTTTAAAGAAAAATATGGGGTATTAGAACCTAAATATCTTATTATCTATGACCGTATTGCTTACTTTCAAGAAAAAAGTGATTTAAGAGTGACTCTTGATATGAATCCAAGATATCGAGTTGAAGAACTAAATTTACATACTTCATTAGAAGGAATTCCATTACTAAGTTTTGGTGAAGCTATTCTTGAAATCAAGGTTCAACATTCAATTCCTTTATGGCTAGTTGATATCTTAACTAAAGAAAAAATATATAAATCAAGTTTTTCAAAAGTAGGAACTGCTCATAAAATGGAATTAAAGAAAAAAATAAATAAGTCAAATATGTTAATTCAAACAAATATTAAAGGAGGTAATCAGTATGGGATCATTATTTAATTTATTAGCATCTCTAGATAAAACAACTATTTGTTTAATTATTATTGGAATAACACTAGCAATTGGACTTGTATACACTCTAATTGTGTCTATTAAGCTAAAAGCAAGTAGATCATTCTTTATTACTTCAATTATTACACCAATGATTGTTTCTAGTGTTATATCAATGGTTTCAATCTTTTTAGATGATACGGCTACTGGTGCAGTAAGAATTGCAACTATTGCTGTTGCTTTAGGACTAATTAGATTTAGAAGTGCACCTGGAAGAGCTGAAGAATTATTATTGCTTTTTGGAGGAGTCTCTTTTGGTTTAATTGCCGGACTTGGATATGTAGTAATTGCTTTAATTCTAGCTGTAGTTATTTCTGGCCTTTTTGTTCTTCTTACTTCTATAAATGTATTCAAGTTTAAAAGTATTGGAGAAGAAAAGCTTCTTAAAATTACTATTCCTGAAGATCTTGATTACAATGAAGCATTTGACTCAATATTAAAAACATACCTTAAATCATATGAACTAGTTGAAATAAAAACAACTGGAATGGGAAGCTTATTTAGACTATCTTATAAAGTCGAATTATTAGTTAAAGATAGTGAAAAACCATTAATTGATGAATTAAGAATTAAAAATTCAAATCTAGAAATATCTCTTCTTCCATATGTGGAAGGAAATAAAGTTCTTTAATAGGAGGGAAATAATATGAAAAAGAGATTACTTATACCATTTTTATCATTACTAGCTCTTGCTAGTTGTTCAACAAATAGTTCATCTACAGATGAAAATTACGGATCTGATTATTCTTTCAATGAACAAATATCTATTTCAGAAATTAAAGAAATAACAGTTGAAGAAACTACTCAAGATTTTGAAATGACTACATCAGATGGTAACTTTACAAAATCGGGAACAACTTATTCTATTACAAAAGGTGGGACATATTCTCTTGTTGGAAAGCTTGATGGTCAAATTCTTATTTCAGCAGGGGAAAGTGATGAAGTTGTTTTAGAATTAAATGGAGTATCCATTTCTAATAGCTCAGATTCACCAATTAAAGCTATTAGTGGATCAAAGGTGGAAATAACTGCTAAAAGTGGTAGTGGAAATATTATCAAAGATAATAGAAGTAAAAAAACTAGTGAAGTTGAATCAGTTGGAGAAGGTGCTATTAGTTCAAGTATTGATTTAAAGTTAAAAGGTAGTGGTACTTTAGTTGTTAATGGTAATTATAATAATGGTATCCATACTTCTAAAGATTTGACTATTCAAAATGTGACTTTAAAATCAACTGGGTATAATAATGCAATCAAGGGTAAAGATAGTGTTAATATTCAATCAGGTACTATCCAAGGATATGGATTAAATGGAAATGGAATTAAAACAGATAATAGTGATATATCATCTAAAGGTAATCAAAGAGGAACAATTTCTATAGATGGTGGTAATATCTACGTTGATTCTCTGCATGATGCTATTGATGCTAGTTACGATATTGTCCTTGATGAAGTAGATAGTAACATTCCTACATCACTGATTGTTAAAACAGGAACTAATTCATCAAGTTACAATAAATCAACTTTTAAATCTAGCAGTGAAAAAGGATTAAAGGCTGCAAATCAAATTACAGTAAATAAAGGTACTAGTGTTATTTATGCTAGTGATGATGCTATCCATGCTAACTATGGGGATGTTTTAGAAAGTGGAAATAAAGGAGTTGGTAATATTACTGTTAATGATGGCGTTATTCAAATAGCTAGTGGAGATGATGGACTTCATGCTGATAATACTTTAAATGTTAATGGTGGCAAAGTTATAGTAACTAATGCAGAAGAAGGATTTGAAGCTAACTATATAAATATCACTGGTGGTAGTAGTTATATCTATGGATCAGATGATGGAGTTAACTGCTCTAAAAAATCATTTAATAACTGTGCATTTTCTATGTCTGGTGGTTATTTAGATGTAGCAGTAAAAAGTGGAGATACAGATGGAATAGATAGTAATGGTAGTTTCACCTTAAGTGGAGGAACTATTGTAACAAGAGGTGCGCCTGGAACAAGTGGAAATAATATGTCAACAGGTCTTGATGTTGATGGAACTATATCAATGACAGGTGGTACTTTAATTGCCTTTAACGGACTTGAAAAATCACCATCTACTAGTAATACGATTAAATATGCAGGAACTAGTGGAACAAATTCAATGGGTATTGGTGGAAGGCCAGGCCAAAATCAACCTTCTTCATCTTCATCAAAATTAAATGCTGGGAAATATGTCCTTTCTGGAACTGGATTAAATATTAGTTTTACAAATGATTATGTGTATGGTTCATTCCAAGTATATTCATCTTCTTTATCTAGCGGTGGAAGTTATACTCTTGCTTTAGATGAAAATAATATATATTCATGGAGTCAATCATCAAATTCAGTGACTATTTCCTAATATTAAGAAATTATATAAAATAATTATATGAAACTATTATTAGTAGAAGATAATGTTCAACTAAATAATGCACTAACTTCTTTATTGAAGCATAATTTATATTTAGTAGATTCTGCCTTTGATGGAGAAGAAGCACTTCAATGTATAAAAGATTATCAATATGATGTAATTATTCTTGATATTATGCTTCCTAGAATTGATGGCTTAGAAGTATTAAAGAAAGCAAGAATAGGTGGAATTGAAACACCCATTATCTTATTAACTGCTAAAAGTACAATTGAGGATAAGATAACTGGTCTTGATTTAGGTGCAGATGATTATCTTCCCAAACCATTTAATACTAGTGAGTTATTAGCTAGAATTCGTGCCCTAGCTAGAAGAAAGGGTCATGAATATAAAGAAAGTAAGGATATCTCTTATGGAGATTTACTAATAAGTGAGGCTAGTTTTGTTGTTAAATGTAAAAATAAAGAAGTCCTTTTATCCAATAAGGAAATGCAAATATTACTTCTACTAGTTGGCGCAAGTGGCAAGGTAGTTTCTCTAGAAACAATTGCTAGTAATGCTTGGGAAATGGAAGATCTAGCAATCGATTCTAATGTCTGGGTGTTTATTTCTTACCTTAGGAAAAAACTAGAATCTATTAATTCAAAGACAAAGATTAAATCTATTCGATATAAAGGTTATTATTTGGAGTATAAAAAATGATTAAGAAACTGAGGAAAAAATTTATTTTATTATCTGCTTTATCGGTTTTTTTTGTTTTACTTGTTACTATAGGATCAATTAATATATTTAACTATGTAAGTATTGAAAGTAATGCTTCTACATCTTTAAATGAAATAATTGATAAAGGACCTCAACCTAACGAAAGACCAGGTATGATTCCAGGTGGTGGTCCTAATAGTTTAAAACAAGAACATTATTTTGTTATTTCTTTTGATAGTGATGGTAACATTGTTGAATCTGATAATAGGCAGGTGTTTATCTTATCTAAAGAAGAATGCGAAGAACTAGCTACTAAAGTTTTCAAAGGTGAATTAAAGGGAAAAAAATATGAAACTTTTAGATTTAGGAAAAATACTAAACAAGATGGTAATACATATGTTGCTTTTGTAGATGTTAAAGACAAAATGGATAGTTTTAAAAACTTTTTATTATTATCTTCTTTAATATCTATCGGTGCATATTTAGTTTTAATCTTTTTAATTATTATTGCTTCAAAGTTTGCAATGAAATCATCTTTAGAAGCATATAAGAAACAAAAAAGATTTATAACAAATGCGTCACATGAATTAAAAACTCCAATTACTGTTATATCAGCAGATTTGGATTTAATAGAAATGGATAGTGGTAAAAGTCAATGGAGTGAGTCAATTAGAGATCAAGTTAATAGATTAACTGATATGACTAATAAACTTGTTACTCTTTCTAAACTTGAAGAAGAAGAACCAACAAGATTTCCTTTTGCTGATTTTTCAATCAATGAAGTATGTAAAAAAGCTGCTGAATCATTTAAACCTCTATTCAAAAAAGAGAAGATTAAGTTTGCCTATAATATTACTGGTAATTTAACAATGTATGGAAATAAAAACCTTATAGACGAACTAATAAATATTTTCTTAGATAATTCTTTAAAATATACTGGGGGTGATTCAAAAAGTAGTTACTTTGTCGTAAGTGAAAACAATAAAGGTAAGATAGAATTTAGATTTTCAAATACGATTGATAAGAATGAAGAAGTAGATATTAAACAAGTAATGGAAAGATTTTATCGATCGCCTTCTAATAAAAAAGAAGGTTCTGGTGTAGGACTTTCAATTGCTCAAGAAATTATTAATCTTCATAAAGGAAAAATAAATATTGATAAAAATGCAAGCACAGTAAGTTTTGTTATTACTTTATAAACTATTTGATAACTAAGATATAATTTCAGGTAACCTATAAAAATACTAGTCATATTATGGATAGTATTCTAAATTAAAACATATGCAGTTTTATTGTGCTCTACACATAAAATAAAAGCGGTCACTTGCCTCACTTAGAGTTGAATCTAGCAAGGCAGCGAGATAGAATAGTAATGTATTTTATTGGTGGTGCTAAGAGTCTTATCTCCAAGCACCTTTTTCTTTACCAAGTCTTTTTGATTTCTATTACAAAACTATTATATGAAACGCTTAAAAATCCCTAATAAAGCCCGCTATTTTTTTGTATATGTTTTTTGACTCCCCACCCCCAGTTTATTAATCTACATTAAAGTATTGTTGCTTTACGCTTACATAAACTCTTGACATAGGGGGGGGGGGGGGGTGATAATATAGATGTATCAGTT